>DOOY01000340.1:0-1083 GCA_003514765.1 Nitrosomonas sp.
ATTACAACGCGGACAGGCAGATTTGGATGGCGAAGGCATTACGGTCGGTGGTATTGTTGTCATACGGTATGGAGAAAATGTCCTTGACGTTATTAATCGGGTTAAAAATCGAATAAATATTCTCAAGACCACCTTGCCGCCAGGTGTCGAGATTGTTCCTGTTTACGACCGTTCCAGTTTAATTGAACGTGCGATTGAGACACTACAGAATACGCTCATTCACGAAATGTTGATCGTGTCGCTGGTTATCGGTTTATTTCTCCTGCATGTGCGATCAGCGATTGTGGCGATTGTAACGTTACCCATTGCAATATTGCTATCGTTCATTCCAATGTTTTATCAGGGATTAACGGCGAACATCATGTCGCTTGGCGGCATCGCCGTGGCCATTGGCGCCATGGTCGATGCCGCAATTGTCATTATTGATAATATCCATAAGCGCCTGCAATACGAAATACTGCAAGGTGAAGCTAGAATGCGTGCCGCGATCGAAGCCATGCAGGAAGTTGGTCCCAGCATTTTCTTTTCACTTTTGATCATTACTGTTTCTTTTATTCCCGTATTTGCCCTCGAAGGTACTGAAGGTCGTTTGTTCAAACCTCTAGCATACACCAAGACCTATTCGATGTTCTTCGCAGCATTATTGTCAGTGACACTGATCCCGGCACTGGCTATCCTTCTGATCAAGGGACGCATTCATGGTGATCATAGCAGGCTGAACAAAGGATTAACGGCATGCTATATACCGGTCGTAAAATTTGCGGTGCGTTGGCGCTGGCCAGTAATCATTCTCGCATTGTTCTCACTTGCAGCAACTGTGCCCGTATATCGTAGCCTCGGCACTGAATTCATGCCGCCACTTAACGAAGGCAGTATTCTTTATATGCCGACTACGCTGCCTAATATTTCCGTTGAGGAAGCTACACGCGTCATGCAAACCATGAATCGCGAGTTAAAGAAATTTCCTGAAGTCGAGCGCGTGTTTGGCAAGGTTGGACGCAGTACCAGCCCTACTGACTCGGCCCCATTATCTATGATCGAAACCAATATTATGCTAAAGCCCGGCAACGAATGGCGTGAAGG
>DOOY01000340.1:1265-3193 GCA_003514765.1 Nitrosomonas sp.
AATATCTGGTGGATGCCGATACAAACACGTACCGAAATGTTGGCAACCGGCATACGTTCCTCACTCGGTATCAAAGTTTTTGGAGCCGATCTTTCGATAGTCGAATCGATTGCAATCAATATTGAGCGCGCGCTGCTTGATAATGAACGTACCGCACCTTATACACGCAGCGCTTTCGCCGAACGCGCAACGGGCGGATACTTCCTGGATTTCGATATTGATCGCAAAGCCGCAGCACGGTTTGGCCTTAATGTGAACGACATACAATCCGTTGTCGAATCTGCAATTGGGGGCATCAAAGTAAGCGAGACCGTTGAAGGTCGTGAGCGCTACGGTATTCTTGTACGTTATGCCCGCGAATACCGTGACAATATTGCAGCACTTGAGCGTGTATTTGTGTCAACTCCGACCGGTGCACAGATACCGATTACACAGGTCGCCGATATTCGCTTTCGTACGGGGCCGCCGATGCTCAGAAATGAAGATGGTCAGCTTGTCAGCTTTGTGTTCGTTGATGTCAGTGACAAGATCGGTATTGCCGATTATGTCGAACTGGCGCGCGACGTTGTCACTGAGAATGTGGAAATAGCACCAGGATACCGTATTGATTGGGCTGGACAATTCACGTATTTCGAACGCGCTAAAGCTCGCCTGACAATTCTGGTTCCGCTGACCATATTCTTAATCTTTTTTATGCTCTATATGCATCGAAAATCAATAGCCGAAACACTGATCATTATGACAGCACTGCCATTTTCGCTAATCGGCAGCATCTGGCTCCTGGCCGCACTCGACTACAATTTGAGCGTTGCCGTCGTGGTCGGCATGATTGCGATGGCCGGACTGTCGGTTGAATTAGGACTCTTGATGATGCTGTATTTGGATCTCGCGTGGCGTAAGCATGTCGCAGACGGTTCACTTAAAACCAGAACAGACCTGAAAAATATGATTGCTGAGGGAGCAAGTCAACGCATTCGCCCAATGTTGATGACCAGCATGACGCTGTTTTTGGGTTTACTTCCCATCATGTACAGTAGCGGTAGTGGCGCTGATGTGATGAAGCGAATAGCTGCGCCTATGTTGGGCGGTGCAGGCTCGACATTGATTCTAGTATTGATTGTTTTTCCGGCCATTTTTTCGTTGTGGCGTGGTCGCAGCTTACCCAGGCCATTACCACAAAACCAGCAAGGAGCTGAAAGTGAAAGTCCATCACGATGAATCCATAATTTATTACACTGTCTTCGAATTTATGAGATGCCACCAAAACTTCTGATTTGTCAGCCAAATTCACGCTCAACTATTTGTCTTAAAAATTCTTTGATACATAATCTAGGCTAAATGATTTCTGGATACTACATTTTGTCATTGGCAATTCCTTTACTTTATACAAATGAAATATAAAGGATTAAACAGGAACTGCCTCTTTCATTCGTGTAAAGATTGGGATTACTCCATCTAGAGTTTAGAGCAAACGTCTCCATCCATTTCAGCTTGTATTGATGATTCACGGTTCACGCACACTTTTTATTTTTGTTACGTTGTGTTAGCACTTCTAGGCTCAAGTTCACTATTTTTATCCCAATTAGGCGGCATAAATCTTTTACATTTTGCATTCCGACAGCAAGCGGAGGTGGGGCAATGATTATCGACAAATACAGCAAAACAGAAAAAATTTCATCAGAAATAGAATCAAAAAATCGGGGCAGCGCCGTTCCGCTGCATGAATAGGGTGCCCTCTTAAATTCGATCAATTTATTGTCTTGACTACGGGGTCCACTTTAGATTGTTGTAGTTTAGTAATGGTAGCGACACTGTACGATAATTAATGAACCATCTTTTACTCTGTAAACCAGGCGGTGCTCTCGATTAATGCGACGGGACCAATAGCCAGACCAATTATGTTTTAAAGGTTCTGGATCTCCGAGACC
>DOOY01000290.1 GCA_003514765.1 Nitrosomonas sp.
ATCTCGCATCTGGCAAGCAATATAAATATCTGAATGAGCTCACTTCATTACCGCTTTATTTTGGTTTAGTGGCCGTCTTTGCGGGTCTTTGGCATTGGCTGGGTGCGCACAAGGAAGGCCACCTGGATTATTATTCTTCCACTATTGCGGGTGGAATGCTGATTTTATTCATCACCATGCTGGTGCGCTGGTTTATCGCACCGCAAATCGAAGTTGTCAGCATCCGCTTTGGTGAAATAGGCAACACCGGCAAATATATTCACGACTTGCTCGGACTCAACTATGTCGTCCTGGGTATTGTTGCCGGCATCATTCTTGCCAATGTATTCAAAATACCGGAATGGGCAAAAAACGGCGTACGCTTATCCCGCCTGGGGCTTAAGACCGGTGTCATTCTTCTGGGCGCACTCTACAGTGCAGCCGAATTAAAAAATCTCGGTGGCCTTTCCATCATTATGATCGGCTTTTTTGTACTGGGCTCGGTCGGTATTGTGCTGTGGATAGGTGCCCGGCGTAAAATTTCCAATTCAATGGGTGGCGTACTGTCTGCCGGCATGGGAGTTTGCGGCGTTTCAGCAACTGTAGCAGTTGCACCTGTTGTTCAAGCCAAGCCCGTCGAAATCGCTTATACCATTGGCACCATTTTATTATGGGGCGTGGGCTGCATGTTCCTGTTTCCAATTATCGGTCATTTATTGAATATGAGTTATGTGCAATTTGGCGCATGGGCCGGCACAGGCATATTAAATTCCGCACAAGTTGCCGGCGCAGCGCTGGCTTTTCAGCCTGATGGCATCGAAACTTTAATGGTTGCCGAAATCTTCAATATTACCCGCGTGTTGATTTTGCCGGTTATCGTACTTTGGCTGGCCGTCTGGTATGTCAAACGGGAAGGCACGACAACAACGCAAGTGAATGTCGGCCGCATTGTCATTACAAAATTCCCCGTCTTTGTGCTGGGTTTCATGCTGATGTTTGCGCTTTCCACTACAGGAATATTCGCGCCGGCAAGCCATTACCAAGGAAAATATTTTGGCAATACCGCAGAACAGGGTTTCAAACAGGAACATCTCCTAAAATCCGAACAGATTCAACTACTGCAAACGGAAGCAGGAATTATCAAACGTGCGGATCATGCTGCCGCGCTGAAACGATTGATCGAAAATGGCAAAATCATGTCTGTTGAAGACGATAATGCCGTGCGTGGTATGATCAATGCACAAATCTTATCTGACCAGGCTAACGAAATCCTGGCTGCTACCCATAAGGCGGTACGGCATACCGCACAGAAAATAGAAGCATTCCGACAATGGATTACCTGGTTGTTTGCATTCGGTCTGGTAGGCCTTGGCATGCAGATTACAGTCAGTTCAATGAAACAGGCAGGCGGCGAGCCCGCAATTATTGGCGGCATTGTCGGTTTTATTAAAGCGGCATTATCCCTGATTGTGGTCATGCTGTTCATCAGCGAAACAATCTGATACCAATAAAAGGAAAACAATCATGCAGAAAGATACTATCAAAAGCTTTGAACGCGGATCAGCATTATCAATTTTTGGCAGCGATCGTAAAGAAGATGTTATTGCGCTGATCTTGGCTTTTGTATTGGCAATGGTTATTTATTTCAGCTATTGATACATTAAGGCCATAGTGCCTTGAATTTATATTTAGGCTATATGTGCCAGCAAACCCATGTTCGAACGTATTCTGCTTGCCAGCCACGGCACTCAAGGCGCCATTGCTGCTGAAAACATGGCTGTACAGATTTGCGCCAGACAGGCAACAATCGACCATCTCATTGTTGTTCCTGAATTCTGGCAGGGCATGACAGGTGACGACTGGCTCAACAACGGTGTAACACGGGATCAGTTTCGCGAATATCTGCAATCGGAATTAGGCCGGGAAGTCGATCAGCAATGTGACCGGCTAAATCAGAAAATCACCGCACATGGATTAACCTGCAACAGCATCATTCTGTTCGGCAAACCGGATGAAGCATTGCTGCACCGCACAAAGGCATACGCATATGACCTGCTCGTGATGGGTTCGCCGCGCCCCGGGGGCATGCCCGGCTTAAGAGGCTTGCGCTCCGGCATGCTGACAAAAAAGCTGACGCAAGCAATACCAACCACTTTGCTCATTGTTCCATATCCCAGCGATGAATGAACAAGAAAAACCTAACAATTGTGACAGCAAAGATGCCGCATGGGCTGTCATTCATACACCATTGAGTACCGCAGAGCTCAAGCTATTCTGTCAGGATATTGAAAGGTTGTTCCGCATTAATCCTATGCTCAACTTCAGAGAGTGGCGGGCTTTAGATCTTAATTGTTATTACTTTACCGGACAAAATATCAGTCAGGATCCGCCATTTGACTTCGAATTGACACTTGCAATCAAGCATCTTTCTGACGGCATTGAGATCGAGTATGCGCATGGATTGAAAACCCGCACGACGTTTGTCATTCAATCACTCCCAGATCGACAGGCTGCGCAACAAAAAAATCAATCAAAATTGACCATTACAGACTTCTATGACCGTTTGCCAGAAAATGAACGTGCACAGCAATTGCATCTGGTTGATAAAAGCCTGACCATATGGGCGAATGATTTACAGCAATTTTTATTCAACTGGAAGAAATGGTCACACCACAGGCTATGGCGCTGGTATATGCGTCATGTCTGGCAACCGATGAAACCAATGGGGCGCCGCATTACGTACATTTTATTTTGGGTAACTTTTATTGAACTGGCTTTGATCTTACTGGGTGCCACAGTATATTATCTGGAATATACTGCATAAAAGCTGCTATAAAAATCAAAAAACTGAGAATAAAACCATGACCAAAGAAAGAAGACCCATTGACCCGGAAACAATTGCCTGTGAAATTTGTATGAAAGAAATTCCGGTTTCAGAGACCATAAGTGATGAAGCCAGTGATTATGTTGTGCATTATTGCAGTGTGGATTGTTATGCCAAATGGAAGGAACAGAATGAAAAAAAATTAATACATTTCTCGACAGGGCTAATACAGCTAATCCGCAGGTGATTGCTCAAGCTGATTAATTTGCTCCATAAGCATCAGTCTTTCCTCCTCCAGCGCTCTAAAACGTGTGTAAAGCCGGTCCAAATCAGCAGTATACTGTTCGACACGGTCTTTTCTTTCCTGCTGACGTCGCATCATCTCTTCATATTTCGGAATGGGCGTGCTTTCTACAGTCGCACTGGGAAATTCTGCAACTGGCGAGCCCAGCATTTCATTGCGGCGTAATTCCTGAATCATCAGAAATTGCTGATGTGTTGCCTGCGCATCTTGCTGGACGCGCATCAGCGCTTTTTCTAATTGGAGAATCTGCTTCTCATTTTCGGTCCACCCACTAATGGGCAATGCCAGCAATAACAATATCGATAGTAGTTTCACCACATATCCCTCATTTGTTATAAACGCTCAAACACTGCAGCAATACCCTGACCACCACCAATACACATCGTTACAAGCGCGTACTGCCCGCCTGTTCGATGCAATTCATATATCGCTTTGATCGTAAGAATTGCACCAGTTGCGCCGATAGGATGACCTAATGCAACAGCGCCTCCGTTCGGATTGGTTTTAGCTGGATCAAAATGTAATTCTTTTGCAACTGCACAAGCTTGTACTGCAAAAGCTTCGTTTGATTCAATCACATCGATATCACTGATATCAAGACCTGCCTGTTTGAGCGCTTTTTGAACCGCCGGCACCGGCCCCATGCCCATAAACTGCGGATCAACACCTGCGTGTCCGTAAGAAACCAGACGCGCCATTGCACGGTGGCTGCGCTTTTCAGCGAGTTTGCGTTCCATCAAAACAACTGCCGCCGCACAATCATTTATACCCGAGGCATTTCCTGCCGTGACCGTACCGCCCTTCTGAAAAACCGCATTCAGTTTACCCAAAGAATC
This sequence comes from Nitrosomonas sp., assembly GCA_003514765.1. GTDB lineage: Bacteria > Pseudomonadota > Gammaproteobacteria > Burkholderiales > Nitrosomonadaceae > Nitrosomonas. Next base: position 3,944 of record DOOY01000290.1, read on the forward strand.
CAAGCTTACATTCTCGCGAGGATGCTCATCAGTATCGAAAATGGTCAGATTTTTTCGGTTTGTTATTTCAACTGGCAAGATTTGATCTTTAAAAAAACCCTGTTGAATAGCATGGATGGCGCGACGATGACTTTCAAGCGCACAGGCATCTTGTTCTTCGCGATTGATCTGCCATTTCCGCGCAATATTTTCTGCGGTTATCCCCATATGCACGTACTCAAAAGGATCAGTCAATGCACCAACCATCATGTCGACTGTACCGCCATCATGCATACGTTGCCCCCAGCGTAATGCAGGCAGCAGATATCCGCCACGACTCATTGATTCGGCGCCACCGGCGACAGCAACATCGGTATCATTTAACAGGATATGCTGACTTGCGGATATAATGGCCTGCAGCCCGCTGCCACACAAGCGATTGACCGTAAGCGCAGCAGTGTGTTGCGGCAACCCGCCATTCAGGCAGGCAACACGCGCCAAATACATGTCGCGGATTTCGCCGTGAATGACATGCCCAAAAACACCATGCCCAATTTCATCAGGATTTATTTCGGCCCGTTTCACTGCTTCAGCAACAACTTTTGCCGCAAGATCGGCAGGCGCAACATCTTTAAGTGCACCGCCATAACCTCCAATTGCTGTTCGTACGCCACTCAGCACTACCACTTCGCGCATGCAATTTCCTCTGTTCTATGATCTCGTCTACACGACAATCTCAATTTTACTTCAAAAGACTATTCTGCTTTGTAACTGGAAAGCCCGCTGCTGGCTATAGATGATAGACGTCTGATTACATGTCGTCCACTAACAAATGAAGTTCATTAAAAACCTTCTCAGACTCATGATGAAGCGTACACATTAATTTCTGCACAGCTCCCATTTGCTTTTCGGATGCATATGATTCTATCTGTTTGCATAAATGGGCAAGCTGTTCTGCCCCGACATTGGCTGCACTGGATTTTAATGTATGCGCAGCCCGTCGTAATGCATCGGCATCTTTAACAAGCATAGCCTGATTGATTTGGGACATTGTTTGTGGCGCAGATGATTGAAAAACAGATAACACATTTTTTAACAAATGATTACTGCCATCGGTATCAAGCGAACTCAGCATGGTCAGTTTTTCCTGATTAATTACCGAATGCTCCGCTTCTTGATATCCATACTGTTCTTCAACATCAACATTATCCTCTTTTTCCACCTCTTCACCCGGTTCCTGGTTTGGCAGCCACCTTTCCAGCATTGCCCGCAATTGTGTTAATGAGAAAGGCTTCGATAAAAAATCATTCATACCAACATCCAGACACTTTTGACGGTCATCCGACAAAGCATTGGCTGTCAAAGCGACAATTGAAAGATTGCCACGGCTATCAGGTAATTCCCGGATCAATTTTGTCGCTTCATAACCATCCATAACCGGCATTTGGCAATCCATAAATACTAAGTCATAATAATTATTTTTAACCATCTGGTAAGCCTCTTGTCCATTAGAAGCCAGTTCCATTCGCAGGCCAATACTCTGCAGCATAGCGCGCGCGACTTGCTGATTAACCGGATTATCCTCTGCCAGCAACACAACCCCATGCAAGTCTTTTTCATGAGATTTTATATTTATAACAGGAAGTTGAGAATCAACAGGCGCAGCCGACAAGATATCTGCAATGACATTATAGAGATCGCTTTGCCGAATGGGCTTATGAATGTAACGCGCGATCCCAATTTCTTTACTTTCCTTCAGCTGAGCACCATCTGAAACGGTCGATGTCAGCATCATCAGATGCGGCTTGCCTAGCTGATCATCTAATTGAATGGCACGCGCCAACTGCATTCCATCCATACCAGGCATATGCATATCCAGAATCGCAAGTTGAAATAAAACCCTGTCTTTAGCAGCCTCCTTCATGATATGCAGTGCTTCTGACCCTCCAGAAGCACAATATACATGCATATTCCAGCTTGCCAGTTGATTTACCAGAATTTCACGATTGGTTTGATTATCGTCAACAACCAACGCGTAAATATCTTTAAATATCATGTCTGCACTTCTGTCCGCCACTGGATTAAGCGCCTTATCTAACTTTAGCTCAATAAAGAAACATGATCCTTTCCCCGGGATACTGTTCACCCAGATCCGGCCATGCATCAATTCAACCAAAAGCTTGCATATTGCCAGGCCAAGACCTGTCCCACCATATTGACGTGTTGTTCTTGCGTCCGCTTGAGAGAAATGCTCAAATATTTTTTTGATCGCTTCAGATGAAATGCCAATACCTGTATCCTCAACACATACTCGTATTTTTAATTGTCTTTCAGTTTCTTCCTGAATTGTCGTACGAACAACAACCTCTCCTTTTTTGGTGAACTTAATCGCATTATTAATAAGATTAATAATGATCTGTCTCAGTCTGAACGGATCCCCCTGTAGATTCAATGGCGTGTTAGGCGGCAAGAATTGCACAGCCAACTCTAAATCTTTATTTTTGGCCTGCTGCGAAAACATAGCCGCAGCCTCTTCAACAAGATTCACCAGATCAAAATCAACAGATTCCAACTGCATATAACCTGACTCAATCTTTGAGAAATCGAGTATGTCATTTATAACACCCAACAGATGATGACCCGATAACTGCACGGATTCAGCCCAAATTTTTTGCTGTGGATTTAATTCGCTATTCAACAATAATTCGTTCATGCCAAGCACACCATTGAGCGGGGTACGGATCTCATGACTCATTGTGGCGAGGAATTCACTTTTGGCACGACTGGCAGCCTCTGCGGCGTCTCTGGCGGTGACCAGTTCCGATGTACGCGCAGCAACTTCTACTTCAAGCTGATCTCTTTGGCCTGCCAAACGTTTATCACGCTGGCCGATTTGTTCCAGCATATGATTAAAACCATTGGCTAGGGTATCAAGCTCCACGATAGCGCTGGGCTCTGCACGAATATTAAAATCAGTCTTTTTGGAAACATAGTCAATTAAATCACTTAGCTTTGTTAATGGAACCAACACAGCCGTGTTCAGGCGATACAACATTAAATGACTGGTCATCATGGCAAGCAAAGCAGTGATCAAGATAACTAATGTTAGCCATGCGGTTTGCCAGTAAATAGCCGACAGACTTGTAGCCAAAAAGAAATAGCCGTAGTCTTCTTGTTGGAAAGTAATCGGTTGTACTAACTTAACATGACGCAAAGTAGTTTCCAGATTCTTTTCGGGCAGCGTAAAAAAATCTTTCGGCAGCGCTTGATTGACCTGAAAACGTGCAAATTGTTGACGATCACGTGTAAAAACCACTGCTGCAGACACATCATCCGAACTTGCCAAGGAATCCAGTAATTCCTGTGCAGAGCCAGCATCTTCAAATGCCAGAGAGGCCGCTATATTTTCAGCAAAAGCGCTTGCTTT
>DOOY01000033.1 GCA_003514765.1 Nitrosomonas sp.
CATTGATTTAAATGCTCAGTAACAAAATTGTTGCGTTCTATGAATGCAGTAATCATCGGTTTAATACAGGACTGGTCGCCATTAAGTGCCATTTCAGCAGCAGCTTGCGATACCGAGCACGGGTTGGAAGTGCTTTGGGATTGTATATTTTCCATCGCTGTAATAATTTCAGCGGGTCCTCCGCAATATCCAATTCGCCACCCAGTCATTGAATAAGCTTTAGATACGCCGTTCAGAACAACTGTTCGTGAGTGTAAGTCGGGACAGGCATTCAGAATATTGACAAATTGATTGTCAGATAACAGGATATGTTCATACATATCATCAGTGGCAATCAGAACTTGTGGGTGTTTTCTTAGTACTTCCCCTAATGATTTCAGTTCTTCCAAAGTATAAACAGCACCTGTAGGATTGCTGGGACTGTTGATGACGAACATTCTAGTTTGGGGCGTAATGACTTTTTCGAGTTGTCCGGCTGTAATCTTAAAATTTTGTTCTATACCTGTCTCGATAAAGATTGGTTTACCTTCGGCGATGAGGACGATATCCGGGTAGGATACCCAGTAGGGTGCAGGGATAATGACTTCATCGCCAGGATTGAGTGTGGCTAGTACCAGGTTGAAGAAGCTTTGTTTGCCACCACAGGAAACCAAAATCTGTTTAGCTTCATATTCAAAGTTATTTTCACGTTTGAATTTTGCAATAATGGCATTTTTCAGACCCGGCGTCCCACCTACGGCAGTATATTTCGTGAGCCCCTTGTTGATTGCTTCGATCGCTGCATTTTTGATATGTTGGGGTGTATCGAAGTCAGGTTCGCCGGCACCTAAACCAATAATGTCCTTCCCTTCAGCCTTTAATCGCGCTGCACGAGCCGTAACAGCGAGTGTTGGAGAAGGTTTAATGGTTTGTACGCGGTTAGAAAGTTGCACAACAGAATCCTCACTCTAAAATAGGCAGGCCGGCATGTTAGAATAAACTGGTCAATAAAAACCAAGACCTTGGAATTATACCTGTGATTGAGACCTTCCCCAATAGTTTATATAAATTACATCAATCGTTCGAACCCGCCGGAGATCAACCGAGTGCGATTACACATTTGATTGAGGGGATTAACGATGGACTGGCTTTTCAAACTTTGCTGGGTGTTACGGGCTCGGGTAAGACATTCACCATTGCGAATGTAATCGCACGACAGGGTCGTCCAGCGATACTGATTGCGCCGAATAAAACGCTCGCAGCACAGCTGTATTCTGAAATGCGCGAATTTTTTCCGGAAAATGCAGTGGAGTATTTTGTTTCCTATTATGATTACTATCAACCCGAAGCGTATGTGCCCTCGCGGGATCTGTTTATAGAAAAAGATTCAAGTATCAATGCGCATATTGAGCAAATGCGATTGTCAGCGACCAAATCGTTACTCGAACGAGAAGACGTCATTATTGTGGCCACCGTTTCCTGCATCTACGGTATCGGAGATCCTGTTGATTATCATGGCATGATTTTGCATTTGCGGGTGAGCGAAAGATATTCACAACGTGACATTATCAAACGTTTGACTGAAATGCAGTACGAGCGGAATGAATTGGAATTCGCACGCGGGATGTTTCGTGTCAGGGGGGATGTGCTGGATGTTTTTCCGGCGGAAAGTTCTGAGGCTGCTGTGCGTATCTCGTTATTTGATGATGAAGTCGAAGACCTGTCATTATTTGATCCACTGACAGGGCGTGTTTTGCAAAAGTTGTCACGCTATACCGTTTATCCTTCCAGTCATTATGTGACGCCCAGAAGCACAACCCTGCGCGCAATGGAGTCCATCAAGACAGAGTTGAGAGAACGCCTGGACTATCTCTACCAGAATCACCACTTGGTCGAAGCACAACGTCTCGAACAGCGAACCCGTTTTGATCTTGAGATGCTTAATGAACTCGGTTTTTGTAAAGGTATCGAAAATTATTCCAGGCATCTTTCAGGCAAAAATCCAGGCGAGCCGCCGCCTACATTAATTGATTATTTGCCAAAAAACGCACTCATGTTTATCGACGAAAGCCATGTCACAGTGCCGCAAATTGGCGGCATGTACAAAGGAGATCGTTCACGTAAGGAAAATCTGGTTCAATATGGTTTTCGCTTGCCTTCGGCATTGGATAACCGTCCGCTCAAGTTTGAAGAATTTGAGAAAATGATGCCGCAAACTATTTTTATATCCGCAACGCCCTCGGAATACGAGCACAGACATAGCGGACAAACCGTTGAACAAGTGGTTCGCCCGACTGGGCTTGTCGATCCAATCATTGAGGTGCGTCCGGTAACCACTCAGGTGGATGATCTTATGTCTGAAGTAAATTTACGCGTTGCCAAGAATGAACGCGTGTTGGTGACAACATTGACCAAACGCATGGCAGAAGATTTAACCGATTATTTTTCGGACTACCAGATCAAAGTGCGTTATCTGCATTCGGATATTGACACTGTGGAACGTGTAGAGATTATTCGTGATTTACGGCTGGGTGAATTTGATGTGCTGGTAGGGATTAATCTGTTACGCGAGGGACTGGATATTCCGGAAGTCTCGCTGGTGGCGATACTCGATGCCGACAAAGAGGGTTTTCTGCGTTCCGAGCGCTCTCTAATTCAGACCATTGGCAGAGCAGCCCGTCATATTAACGGGACTGCTATTTTGTACGCAGATCGGATTACCCGGTCGATGCGCGTAGCAATAGATGAAACAAATCGCCGCCGCGAGAAACAATGTGCATTTAATCAGCAGCATCAAATTACACCGCGAACTGTGCACAAGCGAATTAAAGATTTAATTGACGGTGTTTACAGTTTCGATTCAGCGCAAAAGGAACTGAAAGCAAGTGAAATGCTGGCAAATTATAAATCGATGGATGCGCGTCAAGTCAGCAAGGAAATTCAACGCATTGAAAAACTCATGCTGAATGCTGCCAAAAACTTGGAGTTTGAACAGGCTGCGCAGTATCGGGATGAAATCAAACGTTTGAAAAACAAATTATTTATCGGCGCCGCTGAGATTGAGTGAACTTATTTTTTAATCATTGTAGATGAGACAAAAATAACTCTTCTAAATGTGCGATTTAAAGTTTTGCTGGTGAAATTTTCCATCGACATGCTTTCTACAAAACGAATATGGTCGCCCTTATTGACCTTTGTCGTCGGTGCAGCAATCCAGAAGCGTCTGTCTCCGTTTTCCAGTTCCATATAGGTGTAGCCAGTGGTGTCCAGGACATCAACGACTTTACCTTCATTATTGGGATATTGTTTTCCTGCAGCGACTGTTTGCGTTTCCTCATGATGTAATGCCAGTGCATTAAAGGGATAAAAAAGCAAACTGCTTATTAAAATCGTGATTGATACAAAAATAAATCTCATGTTTTCTCCAAAATTTATGCATTCATGAATTCAGTTATGATACACCGCAACGATTTTAAGTTCCAATCCATATGACTATTGCAGAATGTGCTAATCGGGGTTGCTAACATATATCCTGGCGTACTTTCTCGAATAGGCAAATCGTTACGGCGGCTGCGGCATTGAGTGATTCTGTTTTTCCGGGCATCGGAATAGAAATAATCTCATGTGCGGTCTGGAGCATTTCATTTGACAGACCTGCGCCTTCATTCCCGAAAATAAAAGCAGTGGGTTTTGTTAAATCGGATTGATAAAGACTTTTGGGTGCATGGGGCGAAGTGGCTAAAATTTGTCCTCGGAAATGCCTCGCAATCTCAACGAGATTGCAATCACTATGAATTTTCAGCAAGAAATGCGCGCCCATTCCTGCGCGTAGCGTTTTGGGAGACCAGGCGTCAGCACAATCTTTGGATAAATAGATATCGGTGACGTTGGCAGCGGCAGCAGTACGCAGTATTGTACCTAAATTACCGGGATCCTGAATTGCTTCAAGCAAAACGCAAAAAACTAAATCCCGGTCAGTGGTAATGAGCGGTTCCGGCACGGGAATGGTGATCTGCGCCAGAATACCTGTGGGTGTTGTTACCGGAGATATTTTTTGAAAAAGACTATCGATAACCAAAAACACCTGTGTTTTTTCGTGATGTATACAGACTTCCAGCAGCGATTTGATTTCCTTGTTTTTCTGGCCGGATTCACTGACAACAAGACAATTCGGCGCTATCGGCGTTTTGGAAGCGGAAAGACAACAACGTATCAGATGCACGCCATCCAGGATAGTGGCGCCAGATTTCTTGCGTAACTGAGCGGATTTTTGCAGCTTGACGAATTGTTTTACGAGCGGGTGTTCACGTGAAGTGATTAAATGCATTTAGCTACTGCCGCAGGGCTCTCGCAGTTTACTCAACCTTGAAACGGTACTCAGCTGATCTGGCATGTGCCGACAGTCCTTCACCGTTGGCCAGAATGGAAGCGATTTTACCCAGCTTGGCGGCACCTTGCTCGGAAACTTGTATGAGGCTGCTGCGTTTCTGAAAATCATATACGCCCAGAGGTGAAGAAAAACGCGCCGTGCGCGAGGTAGGTAACACATGATTGGGGCCTGCGCAATAGTCTCCTAATGCTTCGCAAGTATGCCGTCCCATGAATATGGCGCCGGCGTGCCTGATTTTTTCCATCCATATTTCTGGATTATCAACGGAGAGCTCCAGATGTTCCGGAGAGATTCTGTTGGCAATTGCGCACGCTTCATCCAGATCCTGAACCTGTATCAACGCGCCGCGGTTTTCGAGAGAAACTCGAATGACATCCTTCCGGGGCATGCTATCGATTAGCCGGTCAATACTTTGTGCAACTTGTTTGAGGAAACCGGCATCGGGTGACAGCAAAATCGACTGTGCCATTTCGTCATGTTCAGCCTGGGAAAATAAGTCCATCGCTATCCAGTCCGGATTGGTTTGACCATCACAAATAACCAGAATCTCAGATGGCCCAGCGACCATGTCGATACCTACAATTCCAAAAACGCGGCGTTTGGCGGCAGCGACATAGGCGTTGCCAGGACCCACAATTTTATCAACCTGCGGTATGGTTTCCGTGCCATAGGCGAGCGCGCCGACGGCCTGTGCACCGCCAACGGTGAAAATACGATCGACCTGACTGATTGCCGCTGCTGCCAGAACCATGTCATTTTTTTCGCCGTTCGGGGTTGGCACGACCATGATGAGCTCTTGAACACCTGCAACCTTGGCGGGAATAGCGTTCATGAGTACTGAAGATGGATAAGAAGCCTTCCCACCCGGAACATAAAGTCCGACGCGATCCAGTGGGGTAACTTTCTGGCCGAGTATGGTATTGTCCGATTCCTGATAATGCCATGAAGCAACGACCTGTTTTTCATGGTATGTTTTGATTCGTTCGGCTGCATATTCAAGTGCCTGGCGTTGTGCTAACGCCAAGGATGACAGTGATTGTTGCAGGTTATCCTGTGTTAATTCCAGTTCTGTCATTGAGTTGACTTTTACATGGTCAAACCGATTGGTAAATTCAATCAACGCTTCGTTGCCGCGTTTTTTGATCTCGGACAGAATCTGTGCGACGGTGGCATCAATGGATTCGTCCATTGCATTTTCAAAAGCCAGTAATTGCTTCAGTGCCTGATCAAAGTTGCTGTCGGTTGAATTGAGTTGTTTTATTTGTACCATGCGAATAAGGCGTCCAGGTAGATGAGCGAAAACTATATCAAGTTAATTTTTGATGGCATCCGAGAACGCATTCAATATGGGCTGGATTGTTTTGCGTTTCAGTTTTAAGGCTGCCTGATTGACGATCAATCTGGAGGAAATCGGCATGATTTCTTCCACAGCATGCAGATTGTTAGCTTTCAGTGTGCTGCCGGTTGATACAAGATCAACAATAGCATCTGCAAGCCCAACCAGCG
>DOOY01000243.1:0-3445 GCA_003514765.1 Nitrosomonas sp.
GCTTCCCGAATATATGCATGCTGCACCGGGTTTTTTCCAAATTGCTGATATAACTGCCAGTTATTTTCTGTAATGGGACGATAAGCGGCAGTCATTTTTGATAATAGCCATTGACCTGGAAGGTCTGAACGATGATTGTCGTTTTTTTTGAGATCGACAAGCGCGACATGGTAGCTTTCGTCTTGCCGGATGATGATTTTCCAGTGAAAAGGTGACAGCGGTTGTGGTAAGACGCTGATGCGTGCATGCGGCATAGTTTCAGCATGGCGCTTTGCGATGCCGGTTGCTTGTGTGTGCAAGGTCCATAAAAATGCGACATAGCCTGTCAATCCGATCAATGCGGCAATCGCGGCAGCGCGTCTATCTGGATAAAACCATGAAACGGATAGGCCTGCAATAATGATCAGGCTGAACCAGGGATCAATGACAAATGCCAGTGGCAGCGCGTAACGTTCGGTTGAAAGCGGCGCAAACAGCATGAGTCCGTACGAGGTGATTAAATCACCGGCAATATGAATGATTAAACCCAGGCATGTGGGCAGAAAAAATTGCCGCCATGTATAACGGCCACGGAAAAACCGCGAAAACAGGAATGCGAGCGACCATGCCCATAGCGGTAACATAATCAACGAGTGTGTCGGACCTTGATGCCAGTTTAAATATGTCAGCGTATCCAGCAAGCGCAGAGCAAAGTCCAGATCGGGAAAGGCGGCAGCGACAAATCCGGTAGCAACCTGCCAGCGTAGCGGTAAACGGGATGATCCGGCCTGTCCGCTACACTGTGATGAATTTGAAGCGGCAGCGGCTCTGGCGAGCAGTGCGCCGCTCAACGCATGCGTGAGCGGATCCATTTTTAGTCAGGCTTTGTTTGTGTTTCTGCTGCAACAGATTCTGCTGAACGGATGGATGCAGACTTAGAAGCATTCATATGGGCAGCAGTCATTTCGGGAATGAGCTTGGTTTCAGCAGCGGGCTTTGTTCCGGATTCGCTGCCGCTTTGAGTGTGTGTACTGCCAGATACGGCATGATCCAGCATTTCGGCCAGTTGCAGATTCTGTTCCAGAAAAGCGTGGGTACGTTGTGAATTGGTGGATTCATCAAACATCCAGTGGGTAAACGTTGCCAGATATAGCGTGGTCAACGCTGTTTCTTCCACAGCGCGGCGCAAAAAAGCCGCATCGCGCTGTGCTGCTTCACGCATCCATTGTACGGTACGGCTGACGCGCATGATTGCCGGAATCTGGATATGGATATGACCGGGTTCCAATTTGGCGCCGATCATTTGTCGCGTCACTTTACGATGCGCCGCCATTGTATCGAGCCAGGTCATGATTAATTTTTGCAGGCGTTCGCGCGGGGATAACGACAGAAAACCGCTCTGTTCGGATACCTTGAGCATGCAGGCGTCGGCACGGTCAAACCAGGCATCGATCAAATCTTCTTTTTCACGAAAATGCAGGCGTATGTCATCGAGCGAAATATTGAGTTCAGTGGCTACGTCAAAAAGCCGCACTGCCTCCCAGCATGAGCGCTCTGCAATGACAACCGCTTTATCGACGATCGCTTCGCGGATATCAAGATAATCAGTCATGATTTTTTCCTCCTGAGAAAGGATGATATCTTCACTGTTAGGAACTATAGCATATACATCCGGGTGCTATACTTAATGTAGCAGCATTCACTTTACGTTCTATACGTTGTTATCCGGGTCTTCCGTGATGCGCGGATACGATACTGAGAAATTCGCGCCGGGTTTTCGGCCCAAAGGTTTCGAAACTGGGATTGATGGCTTCACTATAAACTGTTTTAAGTTTGGAAATGTTGTCACTGCGCAGCGTTTTCTGCATTTCCGGTATATCCAGTCCGTAGACTTTGGCGGCATTATGACCAAAAATCTGTTGACGCATACGCGCGGTAATGGCGGGATAACCATACTGTTCCTGAAACATTTCGCTGATTTGAAAACTGCGAAAGGACTGGATTTGATCCTGTGGGCTGCCATACCAAAGGGCATCGGTACCCCAGCAGATACGTTCTGCACCGAAGTATTTGATCAGTTTTCCCAGCAGATGGGCAGCCTGGTCGGGTTTGCTCATGAAATAACGCCATACGCTTCCAAGTTCTGCGTAGAGATTGCCTTTGTCGGGACGAAAACCATTTTCCTGATGCGCCTTAATGAGGCGATCGACACCTTGTGCCGTATCCGGGCTGTAGGGACCTTCATCCACGCCTGCTTCAAAACCCGAGTGATAGCAGATAAAGGTGACGTCTGGATATAGCTGTGCCGCGCGGGCAATATCGGCAGGATGTGAGTATTGATAGGCCATGCCGCCTAACGGCAGGCCGCGATGCGCGCAGATTATTTTCACGTCGAGATCACGCGCTTTCTCAATCATGGGTATTCCGTATTCGGGGTCGTCCATAAAATATCCCGATCCGCTGGGGCCCCACTGTGGATAAATCTTCCATGCCGCAACGCCATAATCTTTTGCCTGCGTCTCCATGAACTCGAGTCCGCCCGGTTCATTTGGCATTACGCCGCCTTGAATCAGAATGCGATGATTGGCACCGCTTGTGGCGGCAAGCTGGCGCGCCTGGGCTGCATAATCAATCGGTGTCGGATTGCTGTCGCGTCCGCCCCAGAGCGCGGATACCACGCAGACGTCGGTGTCGCTGTCCAGGAACACTTCCTTGATCATTTGTTCAGCCGAATAGCAATCAAATTGATCTGCTGCGCATTTGCGCCGTTGACCAAATACCTGGTTGAGGACGGTAATCCAGCGTTGTCCGGATTTGCCCTGAGCCCATTTTCCGGAAGGGTCGACACAATGATTCTGAATATCGAAAATAAACTCGTCACCACCAATGCTGTTGTGTGCGACCGACGGATCGTAAGCCGCCTCCTGGGCAACTGAAAAATACCCGCCAGTTTGGCCGGAGCGCGCAAAAACCTGGTTGAATGCAAGCAAGGTGGCGGCAGAACCGGCCAGTGTTTTTAGAAACGCCCTGCGGCTTTTGCGTGTGGCTTTGGCCGCCTGGTCAACAACTTGATGCGCGTAGTGATTAGCCGCCTGTTCAGTTGCTGTGAGTGGTTGCGGGCAATATTCAGCATTGGTCGCAGTATCAATCTTGATGGGTAGTCGTTTTCCTTCCGGGTCAAAATCCATAATAAACCTCAGGCTATTGAATAAAAAGGTAATTAACCGGCTATGCCGGGGACTTTAAGGCGTAACCGAGTGAGCCGGTCATCCTGACTTTCCTAGGTTTGCTCAACCCATGGAAATCAAATAAGAGATTATCAGATTTTGGTAGATACGGCACAATCTAATGGTAACCCTTAGAGAAGAATAATAGTCTCCCCAATATACTTCAGATGTTGACTTGTTTAGACTTGATCCTAAGTTAATATTCAATCAAGGAGTCACTATCATGAAAACAGCAACCA
>DOOY01000243.1:3618-4171 GCA_003514765.1 Nitrosomonas sp.
GATTGTGCTGCCGGCAGGTGTTCTTGCAGCCGAACAAGGTACGCAAGTCGATTCAACTGCAATAAATGCTGCGGGCAATACCGACCACGAAACACTGGCGCACTACTATGAGGATCAGGCCAAAGAGATGGAGGCTAAAATACAAGAGCAGGTAGAAGCGTTCAATCATAAGCCCAGCACCAGTTTTTTAGGCAGAAACGGGCAACGTATCAAAAAGCACGTGGTCTATAAAATTCATGAATTCGAAAAAGCTGCAGCAGAAAGCCTGGAAAAAGCGGCTTATCATAACAAAATGGCCGAAGAACAGGAAAATCGCCAAAAATTTGCTGAATCGGGCAAGATTAAAGGCTAAGCGATACTATCAGCAAAGTTTTAAAAGAGCAGTCAAAAGCAACCCGGTAGTTCCCATTGTGTTAAATGGTAATCCTCAAAACCCACTTCGGTGGGTTTTTTTATGGGACACATCGTTGAAAACACTATTAAAACAGGTAGTGAGCTAGTACAGATAAGCCTGTTCGTACGTTTCATCTACCTGTTTGAAATGCGTGATATT
>DOOY01000030.1 GCA_003514765.1 Nitrosomonas sp.
TTGGCCCGGATCGAAGAAAAACATATTCATGTCATTGCCAAGCGCGGCACGCCACTTGAAGATCTGCCGGAAGCCAATCTCCTACAAAAAAGTGATTTTATTCCCGCCGTGGAGCAAGGCGTTGCACTTGGCGGCGCCACAGGCTTGCTTGCCGGACTGGTTGCCGTCGCATTACCGCCCGCATCGACTGTCATTGCAGGGGGTGTTTTATTGGCAACGACACTTACCGGCGCAGGCGTTGGCTCCTGGCTGGGTGGAATGGTCGGCATGAATGTTGGCAATCGACGGACTAAAGAATTTGAAGATGCGATTGAAGCCGGTGAAATGCTGGTACTGGCCGACTTGCCTCCCGAGCGTGTTGAGGAGCTTGAGAAACTGATCAAGCAACATATACCCGAGGTCGAAGTCGAGCAGACAGAACCCAGAGTCCCCGCATTTCCATGACCACAGGAAAAGAGAGAAATGCAATCATGTAACAACCAACGAAATCAGCTTTGAGTTGTAGTGAAGCATGACAGCATTTCTTGCCCAGTAACTATATCAAGCCTGCGCGGTTTTCTGGATTTGTTCTGGTTATTTATTTTTGCCACTGGGCAATCGCTGCCCACAAAGCCGAAACCGCCCGGCTCAAGGCTCTCAAGACTAATTGTGAATTCAGGTAAGCAGAAAATGCTGCGCTTGATGTCAAAACCAGCAGCAAGTATCGAAACAAAAAAGTACGCACAAGCGAGTACAACCGCCTTGTTGATATGGGCAGAGTGCCTGCACGCATAGCCGCTGACCGCGGCCAACACTGCCAATTGAATCATCCAGAAAATACCTTGATCGACACACAGATAGAAAAAGCCGACTACCGTCTCGACCCTATCGGCCGCATTCCAAATTGTGCTGACCTAAATGCAACTGTTATCTGTCGCGGAAACTGATTTTACTTATCCGCACGAACACATTGTATTACCCCAAGCGCATGTGTGAACGTTGCCAATCATTTTTTAAACCGGGTCTCCATACGTGACTTTGGGGTAAGCGGTCAACCGCTGCCGGATATCGGGTTTTGCTTGAACGCATCTAACAAACTATTAAGGACACTAAATATTTTGTAACAGGGTCTATGGCTGTATAGCAAAGTAGAATATCTATTGAGGTTATACGAACACCCAGACAGGTTGATGGTTACTTAAATATTCGACTCTATATTACTATGTGTTTGCCAAATGGCGCAGAAAAACATTGACAAGATATGAAAGTTTTCCATCAGAAATTGTTCTAAATGGGTAATCTGAGATAATATACTGAAAAGCTATCTTTTTTACACCTATCTTCAATTCAATTTTTATTGACTATGAACAAGCCTGACCAGGAACAACTAGATTTCATTCTGAATAGCGCCATTTTAGCCCCTTCTGCGGATAACCAGCATCGAATCCGTTTTCAGATCGACGGCGACATCATCCGAATCTGTAATACAGAAAATGAATTACCGCGGGAAAAAGGCTATAAAAGGGTACTTACACTGATGTCACTCGGCGCATTGCTGGAAAATCTTGCGATTGCTGCCAGCCGCTTTAGGATCGGTGCAGAAATTCTTCTTTTCCCTGATCCGGCACAGTCGCCTGTTATTGCAGAAATCCGTTTACACTCCGATCAGGCAAACATTGATCCTTTATGGGAGGTTATACCGCTGCGCCACACTAATCGTCGTTTACGCTTTTCCGGACCCGGCATGACAGATACAGAACGCAGCAAACTGAACGAGGCCTGCCACGTTAATTCAACGACCTACAAGCCAGTCTGGTTTGATAATTCACCAGAGCGTAAGCGAGTGCTTCGTCTCATGCGCATTGCAGAAACAGAACGCTTTCATAATCATTTACTTCACAGTGAATTATTTGCAGCTGTACGTTTTGATGTGGGCTGGCATAGCACTTGCGCGGAAGGACTTCCGCCAGGCGCCCTGGGCGTGGAGGCACCGATGCGATTTCTTTTTTCTTCATTACGGCATTGGTCGGTAATGCGAATGGCCAATCTGCTTGGCACGCACCACATGCTTGGTTTTCGCGCCTGTTATCTGCCTTGCTCTCTAGCTCCGCACTTAGGTTTATTAGCTGTAGAATCTATTGATAATCAATCCGTGCTTAATGCGGGGCGCACTTTTCAGCGCCTCTGGCTGGCAGTAACAAGTCAGGATCGTGTGCTCCAGCCGATGCCGGCTTCAGCGCTTTATGCCTTAGACGGAGCGTGTGACGAAGGCATCCCCGGCTCGTTACAAAATGAACTGGCTGAAAACTGGAAAGCCATCCTGGCTAGCGGCATGACACCACTGATGCTATTCAGAATTGGAAAAGCACAACCATCGCCGATAAATACCGGGCGACATGATTTAAGCCAATATTTAGACAAAAATAATGGTTAAGAATGAAGTTATAACTCCGATTATTCTGCTTGCTTCTGTAATTAACAGATGAATATAAATAAATATGAAAAAATTGATGTGAAAACCGTACCAGCAAGAAAGCAACAGAAAAGATATATACAATCAAACTAAAAATCCAATGAAAGCACATGAGCCATTATCCAAGGAAAAAAGCGCAGTAAGCTGGTCGTATGACGAGGCTTTCTCACGTAATCTAGGTTTAATTTCCCCTCAGGAACAAGCAAAACTTCGCACAAGTCGCGCAGCAATTTTAGGACTGGGAGGCGTAGGCGGTGTTAATTTAGTAACGCTAGCACGGCTGGGTATATCGAAATTCACCATCGCAGATCCTGACGACTTCGAAATCGGGAACATAAACAGACAGTACGGGGCAATGTATTCCACTGCCGGGCATTCAAAAGCACAGGTGATGCGAAACATCATCTTAGACATTAATCCTGAAGCAGAAATCAATGTAATTACCGACCCGATCGGTCCAGACAATGCAGACGACTTCCTTGAGGGAGCAGATGTGCTGGTTGATGGAATTGATGCTTTTGAAATTGATATCCGTCGCTTGCTGTACCGGAAAGCATACGAAAAAGGTATCTATGCTTTAGGAGCAGGTCCCGTTGGCTTCAGTACGGTATGGGTTGTGTTTGGGCCAGAGCATATGCCTTTTGATCGATATTTCGATCTTTCGGACCATTTGGATTCAGCTGAAAAATTTGCTGCCTATATCGTAGGCATGGCTCCGGCCGGCCTGCATCGCAGCTACATAGATCTTACTTATTTAAATATTAAAAAACGTACCGGCCCATCTGCCGGATTAGCCTGCCATCTAGCTTCCGGCGTTATTGCGGCTGAGGTTTTAAAAATTCTCTTGCAGCGGGGGCGCATTTATGGGGCCCCATATTATCACCAATTTGATGCTTATCTAGGACGTCTTGTGCGAAAACGCCTCATATGGGGAAACCGGAGTCCGCTTCAACAGATTAAGCGCCGTTGGCTTGTCAACTATATTAAGCAAAAAACGCAGTCCGCCTAGTATTTTT
>DOOY01000115.1 GCA_003514765.1 Nitrosomonas sp.
ATTGCGGCAGTTTTGTACCGGCGCAGAAAGTCCATATGGGTATTCTGGATCAGATTTTTACCCGTATCGGTGCATCGGACGATTTGGCTGGCGGGCGCTCAACGTTTATGGTGGAAATGACGGAAACCGCGAATATTTTGCATAATGCTACCGCGCAAAGCCTCGTGCTCATGGATGAAGTCGGCCGCGGCACATCGACATTTGACGGACTCGCGCTGGCATTCGCCATTGCACGCTATCTGTTGACCAGGAACCAGAGTTGCACGCTGTTTGCAACGCATTACTTTGAACTCACCAGGCTGGCCGAAGAATTCAAGCAGATTCGCAATGTGCATCTGGATGCTGTGGAGCATAAAAACCGCATCGTTTTTCTGCATAAAGTTACCGCAGGGCCGGCGAGCCAGAGTTACGGCCTGCAAGTCGCCGCATTGGCGGGCGTTCCCAATCAGGCTATACGGATAGCCAAAAAACACCTGGCTGAGCTGGAAAAAAACAATGCGGAAAAAAGACCGCAACTGGATCTGTTTTTCAGTGAGCTGGGAGAGTCTGAAGCCAGCAATGCCGGTATCGAGGAAAACCCCGTCATTCCGTTGTTGCGCGCAATTTCGCCTGATGAACTGACACCGCGGCAGGCGCTTGAACGGCTCTATCAGCTGAAGCAGATTCTGGATGAACAGCAGACCGGGGAATAAACGATTAATTCACGGGTTGTAGCGGAGAATAGTCAGCAATCATTCAATGCGCGTGCCCGTGTGCGCCATGCACATGCTGATGCGAAATTTCCTCTTCTGTTGCCGGGCGTATATCGGTAACCGTGCATGCAAAATTGAGCGTCATGCCGGCCAGAGGGTGATTCCCGTCTACAATCACCTTATCGTCAGCAATATCGGTTACGGTATAAATCAACACGTCGTCCGAGTCTTCGGCACCACCTTCAAAACGCATACCGACCGCAACATTTTCAGGAAAAACATTGCGCGGCTCGGTGCGTACCAAAGCACTGTCATATTCCCCAAAGGTATTTTCCGGCTCCATTGAGACGGTACAGGTGTAACCGACTTCTTTCTCCTGCAGCGCTTCTTCCACCATTGGGAAAATACCGTCATAACCACCATGCAGATAACTGATCGGTTCATCGGTTTTTTCAATAATGTTGCCTGATGAGTCAGATAGTTCGTAGTGAAGCGTTACGACAGTATCCTTGTTTATACGCATATTCATTTAAAACTCCATGAAATCAATTTAAAATAACGCGAGCACCGGAGCTGAAGCAGACCGTGGCATGTTCATCCTACGTGTCCAGCACTGCAATGGCAATAGTGACAAAACCCAGAATCAGGTTTAATCCGATCAGAACACGTATCTGCACCAATGAAATGCCTGCCAGCTCCCATTCTTCCTCGGCCACATAGCGTTTGAGTTTACGATACGCGGTAAAAAACACATAAATAAATATCACCATCATCATTGAGCCGATAGCAAACATCAAATACACATTAAAGGGCAGTTTTCCAAATCCACCCATTTCAGAGATCATGTGCAGTCCGCTTGCAAGAATAACCGTTATCGATAGCCAGACCCAATGAAAAAAACTGGCAAAGATTGCCTGCCAGAATTTAAACATTTGCGGTGACGGCAACAGTTGATTGACAACCGGTCTCAATACCATATAGGCAAAGAACATGCCGCCCACCCAAATAACAACACCCAGCAGATGCAGGACTTTCAGGGTTCCCATGTTGATTCCTCTACAAATAATCCAAAATTTAACTATTTATATTATCGATTGTTTTTACAGGTGCGAAGCTTTTCCGATGAATTTCCGTTATACCATACGTTTGTAAAGCAGCGATATGCCGCTTGGTCGGATAGCCTTTATGCCGGTCAAATCCATAGCCTGGGAAACGTTGATGCAATAGCTTCATTTCAGCGTCGCGCGCTGTTTTTGCCAGAATAGACGCTGCTGATATTTCCGGAATCAAGGCATCACCTTTGATCACGGTATTCACTGGAATTTCAAGCGCCGGACTATGCTTTCCATCCACCATTACAAGACCGGGTTTATAAGGTAATTGCTCGACCGCTCTTTTCATAGCCAGCAAGGTGGCCTGCAATATATTCAGCCGATCAATTTCTAAGACCGATGCCGATGCGATTGCCCAGGCTTTTGCATATTGTTTGATTGTAATTGCCAGTTCATTGCGTCTTTTCTCACTTAATTGTTTTGAATCCGCCAGGCCGTCGATTGGGTGACATGCATCCAATATAACGCATGCGGCATACACCGGCCCTGCCAGCGGCCCCCGGCCGGCTTCATCTACGCCACAAATCAGTTGCGTCTGTGTTAAAGCTGATTGCAAAAATGGATTTCCTGATTTCCGTTAATCAGTATTGGCTAAACACTTCTGGAAGTGCACATCAGTTTGGCTTCTGTGACCAGTTGATTATCGACCTCGGCGCGCGCCGCATATTTCCACAATCCTTTTATCTGACGTTCGATTGAAACTTTGAGTATCAGTTGATCTCCGGGGGTCACGGGTTTTTTGAAGCGAACGCCGTCAATACCCACAAAATAGTAAACGGAATCCTCTTTTTGGGTGTTCCCTTCGGTTTTCAGCGTCAGTACCGCTGCAGCTTGCGCCAGTGCTTCAATAATCAGCACGCCGGGCATGACAGGATGGTGCGGAAAATGCCCTGGAAAAAACGGTTCGTTGATTGAAACGTTTTTTAAAGCCACAATGTTTTTCCCATTTTCAATGGAAACAATTTTATCCACCAACAAAAATGGATAGCGGTGCGGCAGGTATTTCAGGATTTCATGGATGTCCATGGCGCTCATTTAATTCCTTTTTAATTCATACAGTTTAATCATTACAACTGACAAAACCAGATCGAGTACATTTTTCGCCGGGCGCTATTCTTTCCGGTTTGCCTTATTATTTCTTTTTTCTGAATTCAGAACCTCGATCACCAGGTCAGTGATATCGATGCGTTGGCTGCGAAACACCGAATCCTGCAATTGCAAAATAAGATCGTAGTTTTCTTTTTCCGCGATATGCTTGATGGCTCTGTCAGTCAGTTCCAGAATTACACCATATTCTTCGTTCTGACGCACGGTTAAATCTTCCCGCATCTGACGCTGCGCGCGTTGATAATTACGGCTCAGATTAGCCAGTTCCCGCTCCAATTCACGCCTGTCGGTCTCACTCATCGCTGCGCCCTTTTTTTCCAGTTTATCCTGCAGCGTTTTGGCTTGTTTTGCCATATCCTTGATTTCTACATCACGCGGGATGAATTCCTGGTCAATTTTTTGTTGTGCTTTGAGCGCCGGTGCAGATTCACGCAGAATTTTTTCGGTATTTACCACGCCGATTTTTATATTGTCAGCATGCGCAGGGGATATTCTGCCTAAAGATAACAGCATCATTGCAACAATAAACAGGCAACAAAGATTCCACTGCAGAAGTTTTAAGTTCAATAGATTCTCCTGACTGGTTTTAGCCCGATTTAAAATTGTTGTCCAAACAGAAACTGGAACATTTGTAAATTATCTTCCGGTTTATCGTTGAGCGGTTTGGCAAGACTGACTTTCAAAGGCCCCATTGGCGAAATCCAGGTAACGGCAAGTCCTGCAGAAAAACGCAATTCTTCGCTAAACTGATCCTTATTATTAAATACCGAACCCGCATCAATAAATGTACTCAAACGGACGGATCGATCGTCTTTCATAAACGGTAGCGGAAATAACACTTCGAGGTTGCCGACCAGACGTTTACTGCCGCCCAGTGAAAACCTTCTGTCACTGTTTGGAACCAGTTCCTTGGGACCTAACGAATTCAGATCATAACCGCGTACGGAATTGTTACCGCCCGCAAAAAAGTTTTTAAAGAAAGGCAGCGGTTTTCCAGCGTATCCGTCACCGATACCAAATTCGGTATTCAGCAACAGTGTAAATGTCTGGGTCAACGGGTAATAGAATTTCTGATTATAACTGGCTTTATAATAATTCAGATCTGCACCCGGTATGCTGATCTCGCCAAACAAGCGATGTGTGGTGCCTGAAGTGGTATAAATGGCACTGTCACGCCGATCACGCGCCCAGCTGACGGTAACCGGCAGGTTATTTGTTGTTTTACCAAATTCATTTACAAAATCGACTGTACGTTGCAGGCTATCCTCAAAAATACCAATTTTGGTTTGTTCCGCGCCTACACCGAAAGACACAATGTCGTTTTCAGCTATGGGGATACCAAAGCGCAAAGTGGCGCCTGAAGTCGTTGTTCTGAACGCATTGACTCTGGATAAACGGGAGGTATTCAAATTTCTTCTAAATACGTCAAAACCCAGGCTGATACCGTCCACGGTAAAATACGGATTAGTAAAGGAAGCGGCAAAAACACGATTAATACGTCCGGTGTTGACTTGCAGGCTTAAAAAATTTCCGGTGCCAAAAATATTGTTTTGCGAGACGGAACCATTCAGTATCAGGCCTTCACGATCGGAAAAACCCGCGCCAAACATGATCGCGCCAGTCGGTTTTTCGACAACATCAACATTGATGTCCACTTGGTCAGGTGCGTCCGGCACCGGAGGGGTCTCTACATTGACGCTGTTAAAAAAGAATAATCTATCAACCCGCTGCCGCGACAGGTTGATTCTTGAAGTGGAATACCAGCCACCTTCCATTTGACGAAATTCACGGCGTATAACCTCGTCCCTTGTGCGATCATTGCCCGTTATATTGATACGACGCACATAGACGCGACGCCCCGGATCGACAAAAAACGTAAAACCTGCTTGCTGGTTTTCGTGATCCAGCTCAGGTGCCGCATTCACATTGGCAAAAGCATAACCATCATCGCCTAGGCGGTCTGAAATGAGTTTTACGGACTCCGTTAATTTTTCGCGTGCAAAAACCTCACCGGGTTGAAGCAGGATCAATTCTCTCAGTTCTTCTTCCGGCACCAGCAATTCACCTGCAAGATTGATATCCGAAACGGTATATTGTTCACCTTCGGAAACATTAACCGTGATATAAATATCTCTCATATCCGGCGTAATTGATACTTGTGTAGAATCTATGCTGAATTCCAGATAACCGCGATCGAGATAATATGAACGCAATGATTCCAGATCCGCAGAGAGTTTTTGCTTGGAATACTGGTCATTTTTGGTAAACCAGGTCAGTAAACCCGGGGTTGTCAGCACAAACAGGCCGCGCAGGGTTTTATCCTCAAATGCGGCATTGCCGACAAAATTGATTTGCTTGATGCGTGCTGTGCGTCCTTCGTCAATATCGAAATTAATACTGACACGATTGCGTTCGAGGGGCGTCGTGGTAGTGGTTATTTTAACTGCATATTTTCCGGTACTCAGGTACTGTCTTTTCAGTTCCTGTTCGGCCCGGTCCAATAAAGAGCGGCTAAAAATACGTGATTCGGATAACCCGGCTTGCTTCAGGCCTTCCTTGAGTTTGTCTTTTTCAAACGCTTTAGCGCCATTGATATTGATTTGTGCAATTGCGGGACGCTCTTCGACTTTTACAATGAGCACGCCGTTCTCGGTTTTTAACTGCACATCTTTAAAAAAACCGGTTGCATACAGTGCCTTGATCGCGGCAGTTGCTTTTGCTTCATCAATGGTATCGCCCACTTTTACCGGCAAGTAACTAAAAACCGTTCCGGCTTCGGTTCGCTGTATACCTTCAACACGAATATCCTGAACAATGAAGGACTCACCGGCCCACACAGAAAAAGCGCAAAAAAAACCCACAAGCGCAACAACAAACTTGAATTTCATTATCTAACCGGTCGTCAGCCTATTGATGTCGTTATAGATCGCAAATGTCATCAGTGTAAACAACATCACTAAACCCACTTTCTGTCCAATAATAATGGTTTTTTCAGAAACCGGGGAACCCTTGATTATTTCGACGATATAATACATTAAGTGTCCGCCGTCCAGAATCGGGATAGGCAGCAGATTCAGAACGCCCAGGCTGACGCTGATCAAGGCGAGAAATGCAAGATAGGAAACCAGCCCCATCTGCGCTGATTGACCTGCATAATCGGCTATCGAGATAGGGCCGCTCACATTTTTCCAGGAAACATCGCCCGTAATCATTTTAGAGAGCATGCGCAAGGTGAGCACTGTCGTCTCCCAGGTTTTGTTCATCGCTATCATGACGGCCTCTCCAGCAGGATAAGTCACCGTGACACGCAGCGCCTCAAACAAGGACTGATCAATTTCCGGCATAATGCCGATACGCCCGATTCTCTGGCCATTTTCAGTGACTGTTTCAGGCGTTATATTCAAAGCAATAATTTGATCATTGCGTAATACTTCAAGAACAAGGGGGCGCCCCGGATTTGCTTGTACTTCAGGAACAAACTCGACCCAGCTATAAACATCCTTATCGTTGACCGCCAGAATTTCATCGCCTGCTTGTAATCCTGCGCGTTCCCCTGCGCCGCCAGCCATCACTTCCGCGACAATCGGCTTGATTTCGGGCTGGTAAACATTAAATCCAATCTTTCCAAGCACATTTCCTTCCATTTCATCCGGGTGCATGCCGCTCAGGTCGAGTTGACGCCAGTTGATTTCACCATTCTGGTTCACCGTTTCAACAGTGACATCGGGAGACTGGTTAACCGCATACCGTAATAACGTCCAGCGCGCATCCTGCCAGCTTTCAACCAATTCGTTTTCAATGCTGACAATGGTTTCGCCTTCCTCAAACTGTGCCTGCGCTACCGGCGTATCCGGCACAACGGGCCCTAACATGGGCTTGATGCCTTCTACACCCAGAATAAACATGAACCAATACATTACAATCGCTAATAAGAAATTCGCGAGCGGCCCGGCTGCAACGATTGCAAAACGGCGCCCAACCGGTTGACGGTTGAAGGCGCGTGACAGATCCTCTTTTGCGACGCTGCCTTCATTTTCATCCAGCATTTTCACATAACCGCCCAGTGGGATCGCCGCAACGATCCATTCTGTCTGATCTTTTCCCAAACGTTTGCGAAAAACGGGCTGACCAAATCCTACTGAGAATCGCAGCACTTTAACCCCGTTCCATCGCGCAACCAGATAATGACCAAACTCGTGAAAGGTAATCAGTATGCCTAAAGCGACGATAAAAGAAGCAATTGTGTAAAAAATTGACATGTCAGCTCACTGTGTAGAATAGCATTGGGATGGGATTGCTTATGTGATTAGTACATCGCGGAAAATTCGATAGGATCATATAGCCACATTCTTTCTTTCACATAACACCATTTTGTAGAAACGCTATCTTAACATTAGTAAAATCAAAGCAGCACAGAAATGTTCGGATTGATTATGTGGAAAATTTGAGCCAATCACGCGCCGCTTCACGGGCAGCGTTGTCAACCGCAAGTAAATCGCTCAATGATTGAATTGTCTCCTGCTTCACTTCATTCATGACATGCGCAATCATGGTCGGAATGGCGGTAAATGACATTTTTTCTTCAAGAAATGATTCAACAGCTATTTCATTGGCGGCATTGAGTACAGCGGGCATATTATCTCCCATTTCAAGTGCCTTATAAGCAAGTTTTAAGCAGGGAAATCTTTCAAGATCAGGCGCTTCAAAATCCAGACGGGCAACCTCAAACATATTTAATGATGCAACGCCACTTTCTATTCTTTCGGGGTAACCCATTGCATGCGCTATCGGGGTGCGCATATCCGGATTTCCAAGTTGCGCCAATACAGACCCGTCAATGTATTCAACCATTGAATGAATCACGCTTTGCGGGTGTATCACTACCTGTATATTTTCGGGTGGCGCATTAAATAACCAGTGCGCCTCGATCACTTCCAGTCCTTTGTTCATCATCGTCGCGGAATCAACTGAAATTTTCCTTCCCATATCCCAATTCGGATGCGCACATGCCTGTTCCGGCGTTACATGCACCAAAGAATCCAGCGCTGCTTCCCTAAAAGGGCCGCCTGAGGCGGTCAGTAAAATGCGACGAATACCTTTAGTCGGTAAATTTCCATTAAAGTCATGTGGAAGCGACTGGTGTATCGCATTATGTTCGCTGTCGATAGGCAGCAGGGTTGCATTATGTTGATGGACTGTATCCATAAAAATACGGCCTGCCATAACCAGTGTTTCTTTATTGGCCAGCAATACCAGCTTGCCCGCTTGTGCCGCAGCAAAGGTCGGACGTATACCGGCTGCGCCGACAATGGCTGCCATGACAACATCTACTTCCGGAAGTGACGCGACTTTTTCCAGTGATTCCACGCCGGCCAGGACCATCGTCTCCAGACCATTCTGATTAACCGCATGCGCCAGGCGTTCAGCATGCACAGGATCCAGCATCACTGCAAAACGAGGCTGAAACTGTCGGCATTGTGCCAGCAATTTTTCTACATTATTGTTGGCGGTCAGCGCAACAACCTTGAACAGATTAGAATGACGATTAGCAACATCGAGCGTACTCTCACCGATACTGCCCGTAGATCCCAGAATTGTCAGGTGACGTATTTTGTTCATAATTGAGGGGTATTAAAAATCAGTAATGCCAGAATAGCCAAAGGTAAAGCGGCGGTCAGCGCATCTATGCGGTCCAGTATGCCGCCATGTCCGGGCAGGATTTTCCCGCTGTCTTTAACGTCCGCCTGACGTTTAGCCAAAGATTCGAACAAATCACCCAAAATACCCAGCACAGCCAGCAATATCAGCAATGGAACAAGTGTCGTTAAATAAGCGCCCCCGGCAAATACATGCACCCAGACAAATCCGTAAACGATCACTGCCAGCATTGCTCCGGCCACTCCTTCCCAAGTCTTTCCTGGGCTGATATGAGGCGCAAGTTTATGTTTACCAAACGCACGTCCGGTAAAATAAGCCGCTGTGTCAGAAATCCAGATAGTGCCCATAAAACCCAATAATAAAAACGGGCTGATAGCACGCAGCTGATATAAAGCGAGTGCAGTCGGCAGTAGCAAAAGCCAGCCAATCAGCATCAAGGCA
>DOOY01000267.1 GCA_003514765.1 Nitrosomonas sp.
ATAGGGATAATCCTGGGCTGCCTGATCAATGCGCGCAATCAGGTCATCGACGCCTTCGCCGCGTTTATCTGCAAGGATAACGGGCATGCTGCCAAACCAGCGCCGGTCCGGAATCTGGTCATAAATTGTCAACACCGGCAAATGCCTGCGTTGTCGCCACCCCAGCACTTCATAGATGGTGTAGGTATCTGCATGCGTCGGTTTGACGGCAATCCAGGTATGAATACCGAGATAACCGCGCCAGCTGTAGGCGCGCGCGCCGTATACTTGTATAACGGCTTCGTGTGTCGAGACCGGATCGGGTGCAATACCCACGGATGCCCGGCTGGCAGTGCGCCAGTTTCCCGAAACATCGGTCGGAATGACAGCGATACATGTGAAAACAATAAAAACCGCGGCTAATAATAACCGTTGGAATAATAATCGTCGATCAAATAAAAAACGCATTTTGCTTGGAATATACTTGAAACTTAAAAGTTCGTAGCGGGAATTCAAAAACAACCATATCCGTCCAGTTTTTTAGCAATTTAACAGTTGCTGAGACGGCATAGA
Source organism: Nitrosomonas sp. (assembly GCA_003514765.1). Classification (GTDB taxonomy): domain Bacteria; phylum Pseudomonadota; class Gammaproteobacteria; order Burkholderiales; family Nitrosomonadaceae; genus Nitrosomonas. Next base: position 553 of record DOOY01000267.1, read on the forward strand.
GAAATAAACAGCGCTGAGCGGGCGTGCGGATAAAAACTGTCAATAAATTTGGCGGGCATTCGTTATCATGGCAATGATAGCAGAACCCAGGTGTAAAAGTTTCCGACTCTTACATCGTCAGGTACTTTGATTGCGGCAACATGAATTTTGCTTTTGTGCTTTATTCATATTCCGATAAAGCGATGACAGCATGTCTATGGACGATGTCCGGTTGATAGGGGTGCGTTGATTTTGCGTACTGCGCCTGTATTTTTTTGACATAGTTTTTTGTTTCTGTGTAGGGTGGAATGCCCTGATGTCTTTCAACCGCACCTTCACCTGCATTGTATGCGGCCACAGCCAGTGTGACGTCGCCTTTAAAAAAAGCAAGCAGCCAGCGCAGATAAGCCATGCCGCCTTTTATGTTTTCTTCGGCGTCAAAAGTGTTTTTTACCTGAAAGCGCTCGGCTGTCTCCGGGATCAGCTGCATCAGGCCTTGTGCGTTTTTGTGGGATACGGCTTGTACGTTAAATGCGGATTCAACGGTGATAATGGCCATTACCAACGCTGGGTCCAGATCATATCGGGGCGCCAGCTCCACGACGAGATCAAAATACGGCTTGTCCACAAAATCCATAAGGTCATTTTCAGCGACCGACTGCATGCATTCCGGGAGCGCCGATTCCAGCGAATCGTCCAGATAACGCATCATTTTGCCGGCATGCGCATGGCCCTGTTCAGCCGCCATGCCAAAAAGTTGCGCGGCAATACTGTCATTTCGAGGGACACCGCGTCCATTGGCATACATCCAGCCCAAAGCATATTGCGCTTCATCATAGCCCAGTCCGGCCGCTTCACAGTACAGTTCCGCTGCGCGGTTATAGTTTCTGGGGATGCCTTCGGCATGTTCATGCTGTTTTGCCAGTTGAACCAATTCGAACGGTATGCTGGCTTCATCTGTCAGATGCTGGAATGCCTGGTTTTTTAGTTCTGGTGAGCGATTGCTTGCTTCTGCAGTGTTTAATAAAGCAAGACTGCACATTAATATTAAAAACGAAGTCCATTTTTTTAAATGCATAACTATCAGCTTTTTATATTGTATGAATTATTCTTTGCGACAATTTTGAACATAATTCGTAACGATTTAAAATTTTTTGTAAGCAGCTTGATTGTATGCAGCACGCACATCGGCGGTTACCGGAAGCTGCTTTGTAAGTTTTGCAGCAGTATCAAATGCCCAATTTTCCGTCTTCGGCATGATGCATTGAGCATGAAGCTGCACAGTATTTTATTAAAGCATACTTAAATATAAGCAAGATTCGTACCCAACACAAAAACCGCTAATTATCAACTAGATATTATTATTGCCCGGAGTAAAGATACAAATGTGTAAGAAATTCCGACAGCAACCATAGACCGCGCTACTTGCTGATTATAGCTCAATCCCGCATATTCCATGAATTGGCGCAAGCTCAAGTATCGGTTGATTGCCCGCATGAGGAGTTCGTAGCCGGATATAGCTGCCAAAAGGTTGTGTTTTTTAGCTTGACGGTGATTGTGTTTAGCCAAATAATTCGCAAAAACAGGATGACGTTGAAGCGAAATCGGATTGCTGATTTTTTTACAGCGGGTCATTTAATTAAATTTGCTTTATCTTTTATGAGGTGCTCAAAATGTTGCGCTGGCAGGTTAATTTTCTTAAATATTCAGTGTTTGCATTTATCAGCATAAGCCATCCTGTTTTTGCCCGGGCCGCAACAGAAATTCTTCCTGATGAATACAAACAAAAAATAGATATCGCGGTAATACGTAACGCCGTCGACAGGCCGTCGCTGTTAGCAACGATTTCCTGGATTGCGCAACTGGCTCAAAGCACGCAGGACGCAACGGTTATGGCAGAGCTCGCCCGCTTGGAGTATGCGAATGCTGAAGTTGAGACTGAAAAAAGCAAGCGCATTGAACTTTATAAAATCTGCATTGATACCGCGGATAAAGCGCTCGCAGTGAATCCCGATGAAGTTGGCGCACTATACTGGAAGGCTATTGCAATGGGAAAACTCAGCGAAGAGACGGGTATTTTAAATGCTTTGAGAATGACGCGCGCCATGGAGCGACTTTTTTTGCGTGTTATTGCATTAGATGAAAATTACGGTCATGCAGGCGGGCATAAAGCGCTTGGCCGGATGTACTACAAACTTCCCGGCTTTCCGATCAGTTTCGGCAGTAAAGAAAAGGCATTGTTTCATTTGAAAAGAGCTTATGAGCTGTACCCGAATGACATTATTGTCCGGTCTTTTTACGCTGAATTGCTTTTTGACATGGGTCAAAAACACGAAGCCCGCAAACATGCTGAATTTATTCTGACAATGCCTATTGAAAAAGAAAATTACTTCAGATATCAGAGGTTTATTGAAATCGCACGCAATATTGTTAAAAAAGACAGCTTCTTAACGGCCCGCTAAAGATCTGCCGGAAGTCGTCCCGGAGATGCGGTGCATATGCGCAGCGTTTTTGTTTGATGAATCCCGGTTGCATATGAAAAAAATCGTTTTCAACAACTTGACAAAGGCTTCGAATCAATAGAGGGCAACGCTGCTGGAAGCATTACCTGTATTTTCTGTTTTTCGACAAACCCATGTTATAAGCTGTATCATGTTTATGATTTGTATCACAAACAGACAGAGATCGATGTTCATCAAGCGCGTTTGCGCTTTTCTGTTACCCTGTAATGGGTATTTCTTTGTTAAGTCAAATTGTGTATTTAAGGGATCAAGGCGGCTGTTGCAGTAATAAAAATAAAACGAAATCCTTGGAACTATTGTTATGGGTAATGAAATACCATCCAGTCACTTCAAACCTGAAGATCTAAAACGATTTAATGAACGGCTGCAGCAGGAAACGAAGATAATCGACAAATGGTTTTCACAGGATAAGTTTGCATCCGAGCGAAAGATGTTTGGTTACGAACTGGAGGCCTGGCTGATCGATAAAAATTACCAGCCCGCACCCGTTAATGAACAGTTTCTGAAAGCACTGAATAATCCACTGGTCGTTCCGGAACTGGCCAGTTTCAACATTGAGCTAAACAGTCTGCCGCAACATTTGAGTGGACATGTTTTCAGTGACATGCAACAAAACCTGAACCAGATTTTCAATCTGTGCCGCCAGCAGGCGCAGCTGCTTGGTTCCGATATGCTGGCCATCGGTATTTTGCCAACCGTCAGAAAGTCCGATCTGTCTCTTCAGAATATGTCCAATTCGCCACGTTACCAGGCGTTAAATGAACAAGTGTTACGGATGAGGCATGGGCGTCCATTGAATATCAATATTAAAGGCGACGAGCATTTATGTGTCCAACATGATGATGTAATGATGGAAGCGGCTGCGACTTCGTTTCAACTGCATTTGCAAGTACCGCTGAGTCTGGCTGTACGTTATTACAATGCGGCTATTATTTTATCGGGTTCAATGGTTGCGGCAACCGGCAATTCGCCGTTTTTGTTTGGTAAGCATTTATGGGCGGAAACCCGTATTCCACTGTTTGAGCAAGCGGTATCCGTTGGCGGACATAGTACCGATGACGAAGGTGGTCTGAAGCGCGTTTTTTTTGGTACGGGGTATACACAGGATTCGTTGTTCGAGTGTTTCCAGGAAAACCTGGATCATTTTCCGGTAATTCTTCCAGTTTTGTTTGAAGATTCTCCTGACAGACTGCCGCATTTGCGACTGCATAACGGCACCATCTGGCGCTGGAACCGCCCGCTGATTGGTTTTGATGAGCAAGGCGAACCCCACCTGCGTATTGAGCACCGGGTAATTTCGGCGGGGCCGAGTGTTGTCGACACAGTGGCCAATGCAGCTTTGTTCGCAGGCGCCGTGAAAAGCCTGGTTGCATTACCGCATCCACCTGAGTTTGATTTGACTTTTAACCATGCCCGGCATAATTTTTATCAAGCGGCCCGTCTTGGATTGGAGGCGGATCTTTATTGGTTGGGCGATCAACAAGTGGATGCGCGGTCGCATATACTGCAGCAATTGCTGCCGTTAGCACGATCCGGTCTTGAGCGGCTGGACATCAGTAGTCACGATACGCAATATTATCTGGATATTATCGATCAGCGTGTCCGGAACGGACAAACCGGCGCCAATTGGCAACAGCGCTATGCGGCAAAACACGACTATGATATGCAGGCATTGACAGCTGCTTATGCAAAGTTACAGCAAAGCGGCAAGCCGGCACATGAGTGGCCAATCTGATCGAACTGAGCCCGCACATCCATTGCAATTTCATTGGTATTGAACTGACAACTGATGACCGTTAATTGCATGCTATAAAATTTTATGTAATTTAAAAATACAAATACAGTGTGGTGATGTATATAAACCGATGTTGACGATACGACAAGATATTCCCGAAGGCCTGCTTGATTCGCAGTCCCATGAGTTATACAAAAAGCTCGATGGGCCGACTTTGTTTCAACTGCCAGGCCGCCGCAGACCGCCTATTTTTATTTCAGTTTTATTGCATGGCAATGAACCCGTCGGCTGGAATGCAATACGTCATATTCTGTTTCATCACCAGAACAAGGAACTGCCGCGGGCTTTGTCGCTTTTTGTAGGTAACATCCAGGCAGCCCGGTTCCAGCAAAGGCATTTGGAAGAACAACCGGATTTTAATCGTATTTGGCCGAAAAATGCTGATAGTGTTCAAGGTCTCGACGATAATGTTGGCAGCACGCCAGCGCATAATATGGCCAATCGCGTGTATGCGGAAATGGCCGCGACCGGATTATTCGCCAGCATTGACGTGCACAACAATACAGGGTTGAATCCGCACTATGCCTGTGTAAATAAGCTGGACACATCTTTTTTACACTTGGCAACGTTATTTGACCGGACAGTCATTTATTTCACCCGTCCTGAAGGTGTCCAGTCGCTTGCCTTTTCAAGGCTTGCGCCCTCGGTAACGTTGGAATGCGGACAGCCCGGCAATCCCCAAGGCGTGGCGCATGCTATTGAATACTTGACAGCATGTCTGAATTTGTCCGAGATTCCGACACACGCGGTTGCTAGACATGATATTGAATTATTCCATACTGTTGCAGTCGTACGTGTTGCGCCCGGTATTGAAGTGGGGTTCCAGGAAGATAACCTGGATCTTCGTTTAATCGATAATATCGATCATCTAAATTTCCGGGAGCTGCCTTTCAATACGCTGATTGGCTGGCAAAAGAACCATCAGGAGCTTGCTTTGAGAACCGCCGATGAACAAGACCAGGAAATATCCGCGCACTACTTCCATCTTGATGGAAATGCGCTCAGAATCAGCCGCCCGGTCATGCCATCGATGCTGACGCGTAATACTAAAGTTATCCATCAGGATTGCCTATGCTATCTGATGGAACGTATGACGTTGCCGGACTCAACAGTAGATTCACGCGAATCTACTGCACCCGGTTGCTTAGAGTAATTAGTGTTTACAGTTTCTGCGCTTTCAACGCCTGGAAGCGTTTCCGGTCGGCGGCGAATTTCTCTTTTAGACTGCCGATACGCGCGTGATTTCTTTTCAATTCATTTTCCAGTTGTGTAACATCGCGTTTAACCGGAATCATGTCCTGTTGAATGGAAGTCAGTGTCGGATTGCCTGTTTTTTCAGCCTTATCTGCCTGTCGCTGCAGGATTTGCAGTTGGTTTCTTGCGATTTCAAGGCGCATTTCGATGCCTGCAATGGCGAGTTCTATTGGTTCCACATTGCGCCCCAGCGCCCAGTTAATTTCTTCTTCACTGGTATAGGTGTTGAGTAATACCGCATCACGTCTTTTTTCTTCGATTTGCTGTTGCGTATCAGTTTCATTTTGCTCCGAGTCTGCAACAATGTCCGGTTTGTTTTCTGCTGCATGGGTGCGAATAACGACGCCACGTTTATTCATTTCAACGGTTGTCTTATTCTGGCATTCAGGTGGCATGATATGGGTGTAATAATGAAACATGCCTCCATCATCAACGCATTTTTTTAACGATGCCAGAGTGGGTTGTGCAAACATCAAAATGATTACAAACAATACAATTTTATGCATAAATTTCTCCTGTTACTTTATTGAAATACTGCAGTGCAAGAACGGCATCCAGGAGAATGAATTTAACCGGCCGCGAAGAGAAGAGAAAACCAGTTGTGTTGCGGCTGCAGTACTATCAACGCATCGAAATTGCGTTTAACAGACAACGCCATACTGTTGTCGATAGCGTGCCACTGCCTCCAGATGATGGGCCAAATGATTGCTGGCCTGCAAAAAATGAATCAGATCGTTTAAATTAATAATGCTGATAACAGGAATACCATGCGTCTTTTCGACCTCCTGTATGGCGGAAAGCGATCCGGATCCACGTTCCATACGGTCCAGAGCAATGAGGACGCCGCAGGGCGTTGCGCTTGTATTGGTTATTAAATCGACCGATTCACGAACCGACGTACCGGCAGAGATGACATCGTCCACGATGAGCACCCGGCCTGCCAATGGTGCACCGACCTGTATGCCGCCTTCGCCATGATCTTTAATTTCCTTGCGGTTAAAGCAGAAGGGGTAATTATGATCCATCTGCGCCAGTGCAATGACAACCGAGCTGACAAGTGGAATCCCTTTATACGCCGGGCCGAACAGCATATCAAAAGGAAACTCGGCAGCGAGGATGGCTTTCGCGTAAAATTGCCCCAACCGGCGCAGTGAATCACCGTCATTAAACAAGCCGGCATTAAAAAAATACGGCGACATACGGCCGGCTTTGGTTTTGAATTCGCCAAAACATAACACCTTGCGATCAATTGCAAACTCGATAAATGCTTGCCTATAGTTGGAATCAAGGTCGGAGTCGGGCATATGCTTGTTTGTAATACTCAGCTAAATAACGATGCAGATTATAACGCTTAATGTCAACGGCGTGCGTGCCGCCGCCAGAAAAGGTTTTTTTCAATGGCTGCCCGAACAGTCGGCGGATGTCGTGTGCGTACAGGAACTCAAAGCACAATTACCCGATTTGAGCGGTGAAATACGTGCACCGGCTGGCTATCATGGTTATTTTCATTGTGCTGAGAAAAAAGGCTATAGTGGTGTCGGCATCTATTGCCGCAACCAGCCGGACAATATCGTAGAAGGAATTGGTGTCGACGAAATAGATCAGGAAGGACGCTTTATTCAGGCTGATTTTGGCAATCTCAGTGTTATTTCCGTCTACCTGCCATCCGGCTCGAGCGGCGATCACCGGCAGGCATCCAAATTCTTTTTTTTGGATCGGTTTTATCCTTTTTTGCAAGAACTGATCGCCAGCGGCCGCGATATTATTTTATGCGGAGACTGGAATATTGCCCATAAAGAAATTGATTTGAAAAACTGGCGCGCCAATCAGAAGCATTCGGGTTTTCTACCTGAAGAACGCGCGTGGCTGACTCGTGTTTTCGATGAAATCGGTTATATCGATGTGTTCAGGCAACTCAATTCCGAACCGGATCATTATACCTGGTGGTCAAATCGTGGTCAGGCCTGGGCTAAAAATGTCGGCTGGCGAATTGATTATCAGATCGCCACCCCACAAATCGCCGGCAAAGCCGCTGGCGCCAATATTTACAAGGAATCCCGCTTTTCGGATCATGCGCCGTTGATTATCGACTACGACGAGGACAAATGAAACACGCTGCGGCTTCAAGCTGGCTCAATACGCTGAGTATTTATACGCATCCGCGTGTACTGGGAATGTTGTCGCTGGGTTTTTCCGCAGGATTGCCGCTGTTGCTTATTCTGGGCACACTGTCATTCTGGTTGCGCGAGGCCGGAATTGACCGGACAACCATAGGTCATCTGAGCTGGGTTGGCTTGGCGTATAGTTTTAAATGGTTATGGTCTCCCCTAGTCGACCGTATGTCGCTGCCGGTTTTAACCCGTCTACTGGGGCGGCGGCGTGCATGGCTGCTGCTCTCGCAGATTGTTATCGCATTAGCATTGATCGGCATGGCCAGTACTGATCCCGTTGTTAATCTGTCGCATATGGTTTTTTTCGCACTCGCAGTCGCCTTTGCTTCTGCGACACAGGATATCGCGCTCGATGCCTATCGTATTGAAGCGG
>DOOY01000162.1 GCA_003514765.1 Nitrosomonas sp.
CCGTGACATGCCAGGCATACACCATCAATCGGAATAGCTTTCATGAATCGGTAACGGGTAACACCGTCACTGGATTCAATAGTGCTACCTTGTAAATTGGATGCCAAAGTGCCTGCGGCCAATTGCTGTTCAAACGCAAGCAGCATTGCGCCCTCCCACTTGTCAGGACTGTTGTCCGGGTTGCGCAGTTTCAGGCTGGTTCGCCCGACTTTCCAACCATTTTTTGAGAGTTCTTCAGCTATTTCAGGCGCCGCTACGCTGCACGTCGTGATTGCATTGGATGGACCATCCGCCTCAATGGCGGTTATGAGCCGTGCTTTTAACTGCATTCCCAGTTGGGAAGCCAGATGTTTTGCTTTTTCTTCAAGTTGGGCCGTATTTTCTGCAACTGAGAGCGTGGAAAAGTGCAATAGCGCGATTACGAGCATAATAAAACCAAAACGCATGGTTACCTCCTTGAGTGTAAAAATAACAAACCGATTAATGGTTTCTTGCGTTTAGAGCAAGTGGCCGCTTACATGTTATAACCATACAATTCAGCCGTTTTCTATTTTGAAGATATTATTTCTACCAGCCACCTGCACAACAGTTGATTATGGATTGACTTTTGTCATCTTGACATACGTCGTAATGAACGACTTCGATTTTTAACTATTTTGATAGACTGATCAATGATTATCTTGCGATGTAGCTTACAGCACCCGTCAAAATAGAGATACAATAGCGGCGTGTTGAAATTGAAGCAGAAGCGTAAATAACCAATGCACTGTAGCAACATGTATTGTTTACTTGATAGAATAACGTAATGATTGTATTAATTAAATCATATTTTTTACTTCTTAATTACATGCCTGTTTTAACAACAAGCAACTTTTCAAAAGATTGAACATGCAAGCATCCTTTGTGACAAGTCCACTCAATTACATCCTGCGCAATGAAAGCTGGGCGTGTAAACGATTGCAACCGCATGAAGGCAAAACCGTTTGTATCCGCATCCCGCCACTCACTCATTTTAAAATGATCGTGCTGGCTAATGGGGAACTGCAAAACAACCCGGAAAATCTTGAAGCAGATACCACACTTTCAATACTGCCCGCAATCTTGCCCGGATTGATAATGCATGATGAATCAGCATATAGCGGTATTAACATATCAGGTGATGTTCTGTTTGCAGAAGACCTTATTACTGTCAGCAAGTATCTTAAACCTAATTTTGAACAGGCACTTAGCAAAATACTCGGCGATATCACAGCGCATCGCATCACCCGAGCCGGAGAAAATTTTTTCCAGTGGCATACCGGTCTGATTAAAAATTTTTCTGATGCACTTGGCGAGTACTGGCAAGAAGAACGGACGATTATTGCCAAGTCCAATGCAATTAAAGACTTCTCTCTTAAAATCAATGAATTGAAGCATGATGTCAATCAACTGGAACACCGGATTAATCAAATCTTTTTAAAAAGCGTGCTCAATAACCGTTAAACTGCAATCAGCCAAATTTATTCAATCAACCGTTCATTGTCCAGCGTCAGTTAAACCAAAAATCGGTTCAACCTTTTTTAGAATTGAAAGTTCTGGAAATAATCATTCAAAAATATTTTAATGCGCATATTTCGCCTGCTAAAAATACAATCTGTTGCGTTTCGTTTTGGACTGGATGAGTTTTTTTTAAGTCATGGTCCGCTGCGTTTTCTAAAAAAACCGATCAAATGGTTGACTTTCTGGCGCAATCTTGACCGTCCGCGTGGAGAACGGTTACGCCTCGCTCTGGAAGCGTTAGGTCCTATTTTTGTCAAATTCGGGCAAATGTTATCGACCCGGCGCGATCTGCTGCCACATGACATTGCTGATGAACTGGCGAAACTTCAGGATCAGGTACCGCCTTTTTCCTCGGAAATCGTTTTGACCATACTGGAAAAAGCGTATGGACGAAAAATTGATGAAGTTTTTCTTAAGTTTGATGAAAAGCCGATTGCCAGCGCTTCTGTGGCACAAGTCCATTTTGCTGTTTTACATGACGGCACTAAAGTCGCTGTTAAAGTTTTGCGCCCCAGTATTGCACCCATCATAGCGCATGACATCGCGTTGATGGATACTGGTGCCTGGTTGACTGAATCTTTATGGCCGGATGGGCGACGTTTAAAACTCAGACAGGTGGTGACAGAATTTGCACGTCACCTGGATGACGAACTGGATTTAATGCGCGAAGCGGCCAACTGCAGCCAGCTCCGAAGAAATTTTTTAAACTCCCCGTTATTACTGGTTCCGGAGGTTTATTGGGATTACTGCCGCGACAATGTGATGGTTATGGAACGCGTCTCAGGTGCTCCGATCAGCCATGTTGACGAACTGATCGAGCAAGGCATTGATATCCCGCTGCTTGCGCGAGTCGGTGTTGAAATTTTCTTCACGCAGGTATTTCGTGATGGTTATTTTCATGCCGACATGCATCCCGGCAATATTTTCGTCGGTCAGGATGGCCGTTATATTGCGGTAGATTTCGGCATCATGGGCACACTCAGTGATGAAGACAAAAACTACCTGGCGCAAAACTTCCTGGCTTTTTTCAGGCGAGACTACGGACGTGTTGCGCAAGCCCATGTGGAGGCTGGCTGGGCGCCTAAAAACACCCGCGTGGATGATTTTGAAACAGCTATTCGTGCTGTATGCGAGCCTATTTTTGATAAACCGCTCAAAGAAATCTCATTTGGACGCGTATTGTTTCAATTGTTTCAGACGTCGCGTCAATTCAATGTTGAAATTCAACCGCAACTGGTATTGCTGCAAAAAACACTGCTTAATA
>DOOY01000224.1 GCA_003514765.1 Nitrosomonas sp.
ATTTGAAGTGCGGTGAGTATAAGCTATTATATGTACCCATTTTTAAAAATGGAAATTTTTTTCGGGGTCCTGGGTATAGGAAAGACAAACGGCCTTTCTCATGAGCTTGGAATATACTGAGAGCTGTTTCAGTTGTCAATCACTTTGACAGAAGCAATCGGGCTTAAAAAAGCTTGCACAAGAATGCCCCAGGTCTTGCGTTACGACATTCATAGAAACATACAAATGAGCAATAGCTTGCTTATCCGGTTAAAGGGGAAAAATCCGTAAATTTTGCAGATATGGAGACATAATGCATGCTTGTAAAGGTAGACAGGTATTATGTTTCCTAAACTTAAACTGTAACAGCAATACCAGGATTACCAACGTCGAAGCATCGTTTTAGCGGCAAAGTGGCCAAACCTGGTGCCAGCATGAATGTGAGGGCAGTTTGTTTTCCATTCTGATTGTCAATTTTCACTCAATGATTGAATCAAACTTTGAATCCGAGAAATGCGGTTTTTAACTTCGGGAATCTGTGTCTGAATTTTAAGACGATCCGGGCCTGCGAGCGCGTATTCTCGGCTGCTTTGTATCAGTTGAATAATTCTGGCAGGACCAATCGGTGGTTCAGGTTTAAATTGTATTTGAATGCTTTCAGTGCTGGCGTCTATTCGAATAATACCCAACGGTTTGGCTGCGATGCGCAACCGATGACAGTCGAGCAATGCTCTGGTTGCATCGGGCAGCAGCCCGAAACGGTCGATCAATTCGATTTGCATATCGTCGAGCTGTTCATTGTCCGTACAGTTCGCCATGCGTTTGTACAGTACAAGACGTTCGTGAATATCGTGACAGTAACTGTCGGGCAACAAAGTTGGGACATGCAGATTAATTTCTGTCGCAATGCCAAGTGGGTGCTGCATATCAGGCTCATGTCCTTCTTTAAGTGATTTGATAGCCGTATCGAGCATGGCGCTGTATAAACTGAAACCGACCTCCTGCATTTCGCCACTTTGCGATTCACTCAGTACCGCACCTGCACCACGAATTTCCAGATCATGCATGGCGAGGAAAAAGCCGGAGCCAAGTTCCTCCATCGCTTGAATGGCTTCCAGTCTTTTTTTGGCCTGAGCGGTGAGTGCTTGTTCTTCCGGTGTTAATAAATAGGCATAGGCCTGATGGTGAGACCGACCGACCCGGCCGCGCAGTTGATGTAACTGTGCAAGACCGAATTTGTTGGCGTTATTAATGATAATGGTATTGGCACTAGGTATGTCGATGCCGGTTTCAATAATGGTGGTGCAGAGCAGGACATTGAAACGCTGTTGATAAAAATCGCGCATCACATGCTCGAGCTCGCGTTCGCGCATTTGTCCATGAGCGATATGAATGCGTGCTTCGGGTAGCAAGCCGGTCAGTTTTTCATACATGAGCTGTATGGTATTGACCTCATTATGCAAAAAATAAATTTGTCCGCCGCGTTTTAATTCGCGCAGACAGGCTTCACGAATGAGGCCCATGGAAAAACTGCTGACAAAGGTTCGGATTGCCAGGCGCCGTTGCGGCGCAGTAGCGATAATGGAAAAATCACGTAAACCTTCGAGTGACATCGCTAACGTGCGTGGAATCGGTGTCGCAGTTAGTGTCAATACATCCACTTCGGTGCGCAATTCTTTGAGTTGTTCTTTCTGGCGTACGCCAAAACGGTGTTCTTCGTCGATGATGACCAGACCCAGGTTTTTGAATTTAACGCTTTTCTGTATCAATTTATGCGTGCCGATAACAATATCAGTATGGCCTTGCATCAGTTCCTGTAATGTTTTGGTTTGCTCTTTGGTTGTGCGGAAACGCGACAGTTCAGCTATTTTTACCGGCCATTGTTCTGCGATTAAGCCAAAGCGATCGGAGAAATTCTGGAAATGCTGTTCGGCCAGTAGTGTGGTTGGAACCAGAACAGCAACCTGCTTGCCATCAGCGACGGCGACAAAGGCCGCGCGTAACGCGACTTCCGTTTTGCCGAACCCGACATCGCCGCAGATGAGGCGGTCCATCGGTTTGTCTGAAATTAAATCCTCAATAACAGCATTGATGGCAGCAGCCTGATCGGCTGTTTCTTCGAAGCCGAAGCCTTCTGCAAACGCTTCATAATCATGCTGCTTTAAGTTGAAAGCATAGCCTTGCCGTGCAGCGCGCTGTGCATACAAATTGAGTAACTCGGCAGCCGTATCTCGCACCTGTTGCATGGCTTTGCGCTTAGCCTTGTCCCATTGCGTGCTGCCCAGTTTATGCAATGGCGCTGATTCTGGCGATGCGCCGCTGTATCGTCCGATCAGGTACAATTGTGATACAGGCACGTACAATTTGTCTCCGCCTTCATATTCTAATGACAGAAACTCGCTGAGTTCGCCATTCTCGCTATCCCGGCTTTCACCCAGATCCATGCTGACCAGCCCTAAATAACGACCGATACCATGTTGTTCATGGACAACCGGGTCGCCGGGCTTGATTTCGGACAGGTCGCGCAGGATATTGTCGGTTGAAGTGGTTCTGCGGGATTCTCTCTCACGCCGTCCATGTAGGTGGGTTGCGGCATAGAGTTCATTTTCAGTTACGAACGCGATTTTTTCATTTTCAAGAATGAATCCGCTATGTAGCGGTGCAACGCACAACATAAACGGTTGCGCACATGACATGAATTGTGCATATTCCTGACAAATGTCAGGATGCAGTCCATGTTGATTCAAATATTCAGCGATCAACTCACGCCTGCCCATACTCTCAGCGACAACCAGAATACGCCCACCGGTTGTGGTAAATTTGTCGACAAAAGCACCCAATTGTTCGAGTGGGTTGTCGGCATGGCGATTCACCTGAACGGAAGGCAAGGCGCAGGTGGATACCATGGGTTCAAGTTTGTTGTTTTCGGTTCTGGGTAAGATTTCAATGCGTGCGTATGGTTTCAGTTTGCCGAAAAAGAGGTCGCTGGGCAGAAACAGCTCGTCAGGTGGCAGCAATGGCCGGTTGAGATCGGCACGCAGCAATTGATAGCGAGACTGCGTGTCACGCCAGAATTCATCTAGTACGGGACGTACATCTTGATGCAAACAGATTAAGGTATTTTCCGGCAAGTAATCAAAGAGGGTTGCAGTTTGTTCGAAAAACAAGGGGAGGTAATATTCAATGCCGGCTGGCGCAATTCCCTTGCTAATATCCTTGTATATTTGTTTTTTTGTTGGATCGCCTTCAAATTTTTCACGGAATTTTCTGCGAAAGCATGTGCGGCCATCTTCGTCTAAGGGAAATTCCCGCGCAGGCAAAAGACGGATTTCATTAACAGGATATATGCTGCGTTGCGTGTCGACGTCAAAAGTGCGGATGCTGTCGATCTCATTATCCATTAAATCAATACGATAGGGCATTACACTTCCCGTTGGAAATAGATCAATCAAGCCGCCGCGGATACTGTATTCACCTGGCGAAAAAACCTGCGTGACATGCGTATAACCTGCCAAAGACATTTGGTTGCGTAAAGCACCTATATCAAGTGATTCACCTTTTTTGAGAAAAAAAGTATGTGCGGCCAGATATTCGCATGGCAAGATGCGATAGAGTACAGTTGTTAACGGCGCAATGAGTATGTCGCAGGATTTGTTGATAACTTGATACAGTGTTGCCAGGCGCTCTGACACCAGGTCATGGTGTGGTGAAAAAGTATCGTAGGGGAGTGTTTCCCAGTCGGGCAATAAATGAA
>DOOY01000091.1 GCA_003514765.1 Nitrosomonas sp.
GTGTTACAGTTATTTATGAACGACTCTTATACAACCCAGTTGCTTTGGATGTGCATACCAGGTAAAAAATCATGAAAACTTGACCGTATCTTAAATCTGTTTACCAAAAGAACGCTACAGCCATGAGATTCACATGCCGTTATTTTAAGGAGATTTATTCAGTCATTGCCGCGTTCTATCTATCAGCATGACATCTCACACTTCTGACGAGGAAAAAATAACGATGAAATTTTATGCAAGAAGAATCTCAATGGTAATCTGCAGTGTCGCTATACTTGGCTGTGGCGGATGGTTTACCTGGCAAGCTTTATCGGATGGACAACTACCGTTGCCAGTATCACATGCCGAAGCAGCCATCAGGCCTGCGCCTTCCCTGTCTGTGGCATCGTCATCGGATGAATTGATCGGCAAGATTATTACCCTTTCCGGTTTGCAAAAACAGGTTGAAGAGATTGGTGATAAGTTATTGGAAACCATTCGTCAGTCACCGGACAAACCGGATGATCCGGTTATAGCCATAGAAATTGAAAAAATTGTAGCGGAATCATACAAACCCGAACATTTTCATCAGCGCCTCCGGGAAGCGCTTAAGGAAGATTTTGATCGCGGAAGGATTGAAAAACTAGTGCAGGCACTCAGCACACCGCTGATGAAAAGAATCACTGAAATAGAGGGGCGAGAATTTGACCTCCATATGCTTGAGGCTTTTATTGAAAAGGTGATTCGGGAACCTTTGCCGACATATCGCCTGCACTTGTTACAGGCGTTAGAATCAGTCACCCATACAACAAAATTTGCCATCGAATTGACGGTGGGTGTGAAACGGGCGATGCTGATGGGTCTCGTCAATAATGATGATGCTGAAGCAATGACCGTATTTGATACAAAACTGAACGAACAGAAAAAAGAAATGACTGAAAAGATGTACCCTGCCATGGTTATAACGATGGCATATGTTTATCAAGAACTGAATGATGCGGAACTTGATGCGTATGTTCAGTTCTATCTGACTGAGGAAGGCAATTGGTTTATTACGCAATCAGTCAATGCACTGGCTGCAGCTTTTCATGCCGGCTCACTGCAGACCGGCAAACGGATCGCGGAATTGACCATGACCAAGAAAACCAAGTAATCATGCATCGACATTGAAATTAACAACCGCTGCAGATGCGTAGATTATTGCAAGAACACCGATGCAACCCCTGCGCATTCTTGCCCAATCGGACAAAACTTCTACTCATCCAGGACTGCTTGTTCGGGAAACAGTACATCGGCAAATCCAAATGTGCGAAAATCCCTGATGCGCATAGGATAAAGAATACCTTGCAAATGGTCGCATTCATGCTGCGCAACGCGCGCATGAAAACCATCCACTTGGCGGTCAATAACACGGCCATATTGATCAAAACCCTGATACCGCAAATGGGTATAGCGTGGCACTTTACCGCGTAAGCCAGGAACGCTCAAACAACCCTCCCAGTCTTCCTCCATTTCATCGGACAAAGGAGTGAGCTGCGGATTGACCAGCACGGTAAAAGGCACTTCACCTGCATCCGGATAGCGCTGATTTTCTTTAAAACCGAAAATGACCACCTGCAGACCGGCTCCAATCTGCGGCGCAGCAAGCCCGGCGCCATTAAGAGAAGCCATTGTATCCTGCATATCCTGAATCAATTCATTGAGTTCAGGCGTGTTGAATTGCTCTACTTGACTCGCCACTTCCAGCAGCAGCGGTTCGCCCATTTTGAGTACCGGTCTAATCGCCATTACAGTGCACCAATTGTTCTATTATATTTCTAACATGAACCATCGCCTGCTCCAGAACCGCATAAATTTTGTTTAATGGAATAGCCGTGACATTGGCACCACGCCCGGCGGCATGGTTCGCGACAACGGCAAGTGTCGCATAATTCAGACCCAGCTCCCTGGCCAGCGCCGTTTCCGGCATTCCGGTCATACCAACCATGTCGGCACCATCGCCGTCCAGGCGGTTTATTTCGGCGGCTGTTTCCAGTCGCGGCCCTTGTATGGCAGCATAAACGCCGCCATCGACGACGGATTCCCCGGCCAGCTTAGCCGCTTTCAAGAGCCGGGCACGTGTTACCGAACAATACGGATGCGTAAAATCGATATGGGTCACAGGCTGGTCGGTGCTGTCAAAATAAGTGAAATCACGGCCATGGGTATAATCGATAATTTGATCTGGTATGACTAGGCTGCCCGGCGTCAGGTTTTCTCGAACCCCCCCCACTGTGGCAACCGCAACGACATGCTGCGGTTGCAATGTATTCAAGGCCCATAAATTGGCGCGATAATTAATCTGATGCGGCGGGATAGTATGGCCATGCCCGTGCCGCGCCAGAAAAACAATCTCCCGATCGTTTATTTTGCCGAAAGTAAACGGCCCGGAAGGTTCACCATACGGTGTTCGTATGATTTGCCGATGTGATATTTCCAGACAGGATAGCTGTGTCATGCCACTGCCGCCGATAATAGCCAGCATAGTTTATTTTCCCGGTTCTGAAGGTAATGCGTAAATCGCCGGCAAGTTTCGCCAGGCACCGTGTATATCCATACCAAAGCCAAATACATAACGATCTGGCAAAGTCAATCCGACAAAATCCGCCTGAAAAGATTTCACTCTGCCGATATCCTTATCGACCAGCACCGCACTATAAAACGAGCGCGCACCGCAATCGAGCACTTTTTTGCGAATTTCCGCCAAAGTAATGCCTTCATCCAAAATATCATCGATTACCAGAACGACCTGATCTTTTATTGCATCTTGAGGAAACATCAGCCAGTTTATCTCTCCACCGTTTATTTTATTATGGTAGCGCGATATCTGCACGTAATCAAAATTCAGCGGAAACATCAATTTCGGTAACAGATGTCCGGAAAATACTATGCCGCCTTTCATGACGCATAATACCAACGGACACTGTGTTGACAATTTATCCGTGATTTCATCCGCCAAGCGCTGCACCGTTGATTCAATCGTTTCCGCAGAATAAATTAAATCAGCGGTTTGTAAAATTTGTTGGATCTGTTCACGCGTCAGCATAAGAAATTATTGCAGTAATTTTTTGAGTTCAGCTTCATCCAGCAGGGTAATACCAAGATTGACGGCTTTTTCATATTTACCGCCCGGATCTTCCCCAACCACAACGTAATCCGTTTTTCTGGAAACGCTGCCGATCACTTTTCCGCCCTGCTTTTCAATTTTTTCTTTGGCTTCCTCCCGGGTTATGTTCGGCAAGGCGCCAGTCAGAACGAACGTTTTGCCGCTAACAGCATTATTCCCGGCCGGTTGTTTGTTGAGGGCGCCATCATTTTCCTCCCAGCACACGCCGCTTGCGCGCAATCGTTCAATGACTTCACGATTATGCGGCTCAGCAAAAAAATCCAAAATGTTTTGCGCCACAATGGGGCCAACGTCCGGCACTTGCAGTAAAGTTTCCATGTCCGTGTCGATCAAGCGGTTCAGACTTCCAAAATATCTCGCAAGGTCTTTGGCGGTTGCTTCGCCTACGTTGCGGATGCCCAGCGCATAGATAAACCGTGTGAGCGTGGTTTGTTTACTCTTCTCAATCGCCGCCAGAATATTGCCGGCCGATTTTTCAGCCATACGTTCCAGATTAGCGAGCGCCAGGATTCCCAGTTGATAAAGATCGGCAGGATTTCTGACAACGGCGTTATCGACCAGCTGGTTAACGAGCTTCTCGCCAAGTCCTTCAATATCCATTGCGCGGCGCGAAGCAAAATGCAAGATGGCCTGTTTACGTTGCGCAGGACAAAAAAGACCGCCTGTACAGCGTGAAACCGCTTCACTCTCCAGCCGAACCGCTTTTGCGCCGCAAACCGGGCAATGCTGCGGCATCACGAATGATTGCGCGCTCTCCGGCCGCTGCGCCAGAACGACTGACACGACTTCAGGAATGACATCACCCGCGCGGCGCACAATGACGGTGTCACCAATGCGCACGTCTTTGCGTTTGACTTCGTCAGCATTATGCAAAGTGGCATTGGTAACGGTTACCCCGCCGACAATTACAGGTTCCAATCGCGCAACCGGCGTCAACGCACCTGTCCTGCCGACCTGAACATCAATACCCAGCAACCTTGTGATGGCCTCCTGCGCCGGAAATTTATGCGCGAGTGCAAAACGTGGGGCACGCGCCACAAACCCGAGTTTACTCTGCTGCGCTAATGAATTGACTTTGTACACAACACCATCGATATCGTAAGGAAGGCGTTCACGCTGCGCGGCAATTTTTCGGTAATAGGCAAGCAATGCGTCATAACCTGTAACCACTGCACATTCCCGCGCAATTGGAAAATGCAGACTGCCAAGAAACTGCACGATGGCGCTCTGCTTGCTTTGCGGTACGCGGGCATCATCATTCGGGCCAATGCCATAAGCAAAAAACATCAGTCGACGTGTGGCGGCAATTGCGGAATCAAGCTGGCGCAAGGTGCCTGCGGCAGCATTACGCGGATTCGCGAATATTTTTTCACCTTTCTCAAGATGCTGTTGATTCAATCGGATAAAATCGGCCTTAAGCATGAGCACTTCGCCACGCACCTCTAATAATTCAGGCACCTTATTGACAGGCAAGGCAAGCGGTATGGCTTTAATGGTGCGCAGATTGAGTGTGATATCTTCACCGGTATAGCCGTCACCGCGGGTAGCGCCTGTTTTGAGCGTACCTTTTTCATAGCGCAGACTGACAGCCAGACCGTCAAACTTGGGTTCCACAACGTACTCAACCTGATCAACCGCCAGTCCTTCACAAACCCGCCGGTCAAAAGCTTGGACTGTTTCCTCTTCAAAAGCATTACTCAGCGACAACATGGGCGTGTCATGCTTAACCTGTGAGAATGCTTTAAGCGGCGCGGCGCCAACACGCTGAGTTGGCGAATCCGGCGTGATCAGTTGCGGATAATCCCGTTCGATTTGTTGTAATCTGCTGAACAACTGATCGTATTCTGCATCCGGAACAGTTGGATCATCCAGCACATAATATTGATAATTGTATTGTTCAATTTGCCGCCGCAGCATCTCCAACTGCTGTTGAGCGGTCTCAATCGTATCATTCATTATATGCTTGTGCTTCCGTCCGCTTGCATTAGTTTTATTCGCACTGACTGCCTTTACATCAGCAACCTGATGTACTGTAGAATATAAAAAGATGCTGTCTAAAATAACAACACCGGACAACCATCGCGGCAATTATGCATGACCACTTTAATGACTATTATACCAATCATATTAACACCGGGTATTGGGTCGGCTTCCTGATCATGAGCACTTGTGTTCTCCTGCATAATTTCAGTATAAAATAAGTTCTCAAGCTTGGGTCTAAGTCTAATATGTCCGATAATAAACTGAAAATTCGTATACAAATCCAACAACCTAAAGCACCTGGGGCTGCTGAAGCGCCAGAAGTGCCGGAAGCAACTGAAATAACGGAAACGCCTGTTCCCGATGATGACCTGCAGTATACGCAGCAGATATTCGAAAAACCGCCGCTTGACTGGCATAAGATTGCACTGGCGCTGTTGCTGCTAGTCGTAATTTCAGGCGCAATCGGCTATTTGCTCTTTGGCCGGAGCGACAGTCCCGTGAATAATGACGAAACCTTTACAGACACCGGAAATACCCCTGATTTAACGGCAAATTTTAATCAATTTAGTGATGACAACACTGTTAAATCCTCACCTGTTTTACAATCCGAATCCGAGTCTGAACTAGACGACGCAACACTTGTAGAAGAGGCACAAGAAAGCATACAGCCTGATACGTTTAAACCCAAGTCCAAACCGGGCCATGCCATAAAAACAACGCCAATGCCGCCAATACCGGACACGAAACCGGATTATAAAGCAGACAATGCCCAACAGACAGCACTGCAAAATGGCAATAGCACGACAGCACCTGCAACAATTGTTCCGGATGCGGCAAACCATCCCCAAGTTGCACGCGCACAACTGACGCATGCGATCCGGAACCGCGAACCGGTAGACGAAACCAATCATATTCAGCTTAAACAAGACGCCGGTAGCGCAAACGCCACAAAT
>DOOY01000076.1 GCA_003514765.1 Nitrosomonas sp.
ACCGGTTTTACCAGAATTTTTTTACCTAGATACAAGGATTCACTGGCCAGTTCAAAGCCCGCATTACAAATAATCCCGGCGCAACCGTGCAGATCTCTTTGAAAACCGTATAAAGACAAAGGGTTACAATGAATATGAGCATAATAAGGCGTTCGGTCCGGATCAAATGAGTAGATATAAAACTCAAAATCCTTAAATGGCGCCAGCAACTCGATCAACTGCCGTTGATTTTCGAACGGCAGATAAACGACAATTTTATTTTTCTGCATATGTTGCGGCATATCAGGCGTTGCGATGATGGGCGGCAAAATGGGTTGATCGAAATGATGCCAATGCAGCCCGATGCCGGTATCGACAGGCGCAAAATTTCGCATAACCGCCTCCGACAGCGGATCGCCGCCTGCACGGGGTATTTTGTACTGAAAGGCATATTGATGACTGACACCAACGGTTTTCTTTTTTTGCTGACGCGCGGCCCAGGCTGTGACAGGCTCGTAATCACAGATTACTAGATCATAGCCACTTAAGTCCAGTTGCTTGATATCATTGAGCAGACGAATCGGGCGGGATTTCAGGACAGTTCTGACAGGATTGACTCTACCGTTTTTTACACTGAACGTCAGACCTTCGCACCACTGATGTCCATTAAAAATGTCCATATCAAAAAACTGATCCTGCGGTCTGCCGGTAAATTGATAAGTAACCGCAATATCCGCAGCGCTAAATTCTCTGGCCATAATCCGGCCGCGTGTAATATGGCCGTTTCCTGTGCCCTGTATACCGTAAAATACTTTCATGGTACGATTATCGGGCAATCGATCAACAGCATATGGCACAGTAAAAAAATGTTAAATCATACGCACAGATGATTATGTATGCTTTCATAAACAACTCCTTGACAAACGTTCAAGGAATTCTATGGAATGACTATGACATTAGAATGACTGTTTTCTGAATGTTATGTGACAGTTTGATTGATTACAGAGAAGAGAACCACCAACGACCCGCGGTCAGCTTTAACAATCGAACAACCTGTTTCATCATGGTTTGCCCGGCAACAATTACTATTCTCGGACAGCCTCCAGAATAGCTGTCTATTATTGATGTTTGCTTCATGAATGGAAAACCTATGACTGAATATGAGCTACTTTATCTAATTGTAGAAAGGCGAAACGAAGTAATGAGCCTGATCCAGTGGTGGGGTGCGGTATCTATTGGCGTAATTGCAGCCTCTCATTTTATTGATCGTACTTTTAATCTGTTTCTCATTACACTGATTGCTTTTTTTTACGGTTTCTTTTCTATTTTTGTAATTCGAATGGTGGACACTTTATATGATCAATTGCTGATGGCGTTTACAGACTTGGCTATTTACGCAGAAAATGCCGAGTCTGTTTCCAAACAAACCGAAATAATGCTTCAAGTTTTATCAAGTGGACGATTATCTATATCCTCCACTTTCCTCGCACTTGTCTTATGCGGTTTAACAATAGCTGCAGTCAGCTATCCAATATGGCGATATTGGAAATATTACCGGTACAGCACATTCAATACATAGCCCCATACCACTCAATCCTGTCCATGAAAAAGCAAGCAGGATATAACGCCGCACTGTCAGCCATAATAATGACACCGCAACATTTCACAAACTTATGCAACTACTTGCACTCTAACCTGGTATTTATTAGCAATACAGCTCACCATGCAAGCAATTGATAAAACCACTGCAATCAAACAGCCCGATGCGTTATGCCATATGTGCGACCAGGCGATCAAAATCGACGATCTGGCCTCGGGCATGAAAGCAGCGTGTCCGCGTTGTGACGAGATTATCACAGTTATCCACAGAAACTCGCTGGAAAGAATTCTGGTGTTTTCAGTATCAGCGATAGTACTGCTGGTACTGAGCAATCAATTCGCCTTCATTACACTGGGTATACGGGGTATGGAACGTTCTATCACCCTGGTTCAATCGGTGAAAGAACTGCTGGCTATGGGCGAAATAAGTATTGCTGTCATACTGGTAATGGTTATCTTCGTTATTCCATTACTCATTAGCGGCAGCCTGCTGTGGTTGACTCTGCAGGTCAAGCGAAAAACGGTAACGCGCAAATCACTGTTATTGCTCCGCCTGATTGATGGATTGAAATTCTGGAATATGGCAGAAATCTATTTGCTTGCTGTGCTGATCAGCATGGTGAAAGTCATGTCTCTGGCAGAGATTACGTTTGGATTTTCGTTTTGGACGTTTGGCCTGTTGACGGTAATGCTGACAGCAGCGATGCTGCATCTCGACAAACATCAACTGGCGCAGACAATTAAACAAATTATTGCGCAACGGGACGGTATCGAGCAGCCCCCCCCCGACACTGAAACACCACCGCTGGTCAGCTGTCACATATGCACAACAGTACAACCTGAGCACAATCAATCATGCTGGTTCTGCTATCATCAACTGGAATCGCGGGAAAAACCCGGCCTGCAACGCAGCTGGTTATTTTTGGTTACTGGCATGTTGTTATATATTCCCGCAAACTTTCTGCCAATCATGATCACCCGCAGCCTGGGCACCGAGGAAACCAGCACTATCATCGGTGGGGTACTGATGCTTTGGCAGCATGGCTCATATCCTATTGCCGCTGTTATTTTTATTGCCAGTATCGCGGTACCCATCGGAAAATTCCTGGTGCTAACTGCGCTGTTAACGATGCAGCAGTTTAACTTATACCGCGATCAGCAGAGTAAAATTATCGCCTACCGCGTTATCGAATTCGTTGGCCGGTGGTCGATGGTCGACGTATTTGTCGTTGCTTTTCTGGCCGGCCTGATTCAAATGGATAACTTGATGTCGGTATATCCCGGCAGCGCAATACTGGCATTTGCCGGCATGGTGATTGCCACCATGCTTGCCGCGGAAAATTTTGACACCCGTCCTTTCTGGAACAATGATGAATAACAGCACGGAACCTTCCATCGAGAAAGCAGACGTTTCTCACATTAAAGGTATTTCTGGATTATGGCTGATCCCGCTGATCACTATTGCCGTCGGCGCCTGGATGGTGTACGACCATTGGGCAAACCAGGGACCTTTGATCACCATCACTTTCTCAAGTGCCGAAGGATTGGCGGTAGAAAAAACCAAAATTAAAACCCGAAACGTCGAGGTAGGCAAAGTTGTCGATATCTCACTGAATGAAGGCCTTGACGGTGTCACGGTTACCGCACGCATGAGTCATGAGGTCAAAGATATGCTGGTTGAAGATTCCAGCTTCTGGCTGGTACAGCCTACGATTGGTTTTTCAGGCGTATCAGGACTTAACACAATATTCTCCGGTCAGTATATTGAATTCCTGCCGGGTAAAAATAACAATAAGACTGATCACTTTGAAGGACTCGACGCACCGCCACTGACGCCGCCCGGCACCCCGGGCTTACATGTCACGCTGCATACGCACGGTGATTTCAGCTTCAAAGAGGGCGATGTCATTCTCTACAAAGGCTTCAACGTGGGACAGATTGAAAAAGTGCATTTTAATCTCGACAAACGGATGATCTTTTACGACGCCTTTATCAAAGCGCCTTATCACGAACTGATGACCACCAACACCCGGTTCTGGAAAATGAGCGGTATCAGCGCAGAAGTCACTGCCGACGGCGTCACCTTGCAAGCCGGAACGATTCAATCGCTTCTTCAGGGCGGCATTGCTTTTTCAGTCCCCGAAGGCGAACGGTTGGGCGAGCGGATCACGCAACATGCCGAATACCATATTTATCCCAGTCAATCAGCGATTAATGAAAAACATTACGACCATTCACTGCGTTATGTACTGCTGGTGGAAAGCAATGAACGCGGATTGAGCTCAGGCGCACCTGTCTATTATCGCGGCATTCAGGTCGGGAAAGTGCTGCGTTCCGGAGATATCGAACCCGGACGGCATTTGCTCGAACCGTCCATGAAAATTCCCGTTGTGATGGAGCTTTATCCCGGCAGCTTTGGCCTGGAAGATAGTCAACAAGGCAGGGTTGAAGCTGAGAGGCATATCAATCAACTGGTGACTGAAGGTTTAAGTGCGACCATCAAAGTCAGCAATTTCATTCTCGGACAACAACTGGTTGAAATCAATTTCCCGTCTTCATCAACAAAACAACCTAAACTGCATGCACTAGACTACCACAATGATCTGGTAATCATACCGGTCACCCTGGATGGTATTAGCCATATTTCAGCACAACTGAGCGAACTGATAGAGAAAATCAATAACCTGCCTTTGGAATCAATTGGCAAACGAGCGGAACAGCTCCTGGCGCAAAGCACGCAAACCTTGCACAGCATTGAAAAGATGACCACCGATATGCATGATCTTGAGCTCGTTGCATCGCTCAACGGAACCTTGCACGATGCCCGCGAACTGATGAGCGACTTTACCGCAGAATCGGCTACAAATCAGGAGCTCCAGCGCATGTTAGCAACCGTTGCTGACGCATTTGCAGAAATTAAGCCGTTGCTGACGCAACTGAAAAACAAACCCGATGCGCTGATTTTTTCAAACGGCATCCAAGATGAACCTGAACC
>DOOY01000337.1 GCA_003514765.1 Nitrosomonas sp.
CTAAGTCGTATAGTTTCAATAATGGCCGCATGCGCGCTGGCGTTATCAGCGGGTTTTGTAAGCGCTGAGGATTTTGAGGATGACGATGATCAAGGCGAAACACATTTTCGGAGTAGTCAATATCCAAATTATCAATATTCGAATGTTTATAACAAATATCTGCAACCTGTCGTAACCGCCATTGACTATCACACCCGCGTGATCTATCTGTTCAACTATGAGATTGACAAGTTGATCATTGTCGACCCAGCAAGCATCGTTGGCTGGCCGGGGGATTTGCCGTTGCAACATACGGGCGTATTGCCGGGAGCAGATGTCATATATATCACTACTGATAATACCGAATTGCATTCTTCCTACATCATTGCATTAAGAGTTGATCATATCGATTGGGATGCAGGTTCGGTAACGCTTTCTTTGGAGTCTGTATTGGCGGCGGACAGTCCTAATACGCCTGCCGAGCTGCCGTTTGTCGAGCCGGTGAACGATGTGCAGGATGTGCCTAACTGGATTGTGGGTAGAGGAACCCAACTCCATGGCTTTACGCTGTTGCCTTTCACAAAATATGCTTACCTGGCAGAGTGGACTGCGGACAAAATGCGTGTAATTGATCTCGAGACGAATAATTTTGCAAGTGTCGATCCTATTAGTATCCCAGGCTATACCGAGCAAACGCATGGTGTTACCTTTAATAAATCAGGCACTATCGGTCTAGGTACAGGATACTTTTTTGATAACAGCGTGATTGATGTGTATGAACCCAATAGAGCAACCGGCGACCTGCAGGTTGTCGGTCAGATCCAGCTGGGTAACGAGAGAAGACATGCGGCTTTTACCCATTATGTGTACTGGCTGGACGAGCGATTCGCGCTGACAGCTTCTATGCAACTCGATAAAACTTCGTTGACGCCAGCAACTACGCGAAAGATTATACCGCCCAGCGTGTGGTTATTGGATACACTGGAAGGAACCGCGACGAAAATTATCAGACACACTAATCGTGTAAACGGCCGTGGTGTTTTCCGCTCACCTTCCGATCTGGCTGTTGTCAACGGCAAGCTCTATCTTGCCGAGGAAGATTCGATTGATCCGACATTCGGCGAAGATGGCTATATTTCCATTTGGGATTTAACCGATCGTTATAATCCACGTTTCATTAAACGACTGAAGCCCGGGCGCGATCTGCCGGAAGGGTACGCCGTTGCGCATACCATCAGTCCAACGCCTGATAATCGCCACTTGTTGGTAGCAAGCTGGGTTTCGGGATATGTATTGAAGCTCGATACACAGACGGATACCATTGTTAAGGTATGGGGTCCTGGTGACGGCCTTGTTCAACCACACGGTCTCTTTTCTGCAGGCAGTGACCGTTAATCGTTCTTATTAGTTAGTTGTCCGGTCCATCTGCACTTGTCTGAGTGCGTTATGCAGGTAAGTGCAGTGTGGGCTGTTTAAACAATCCGGTCAAATGACTCTCAAAATGAGCAATCAGGAGAAATTAAGTTGAAAAAACAAGTTTCCCAAAAGCGCAGCGTCTGGGCTGTAGTTGTAATACTTTTATTTTTTATCCAGGCTGACATCATGGCCGCACCGCTTGTCCTGTCCCGACCTGTTCCACTTCAGGCGGAAACATTTGCACACCTGAGACAAGCGCATGCGAATGAAAAAAGTCAATGGCAATTGGTAGTTTTTGGATTTACCCGTTGCAAGGATATTTGTCCTACGTCGCTTGCTAATCTGGCTATGCTTATTCAAGCTGCCGGCGATGAAAAAATCCAATTGAACGGTACATTCGTATCAATTGACCCTGATAGAGACACAGTCACCGCGCTGTCAAGCTATACGGAAAGATTCGGTCCCGGCATCACTTATTTACGTTTTGAAGATGAAGCGCTGGCGCAGTTTAAGACAGCGTTTGGCGTCGAAGTTGCCTTTTATACCAAAAATGCGGGCAATCAACAGAACTATCAGGTCGATCACAGTACCACTGCATTCTTAATTGATCCGCAAGGAAGAATAAAAGTAATGTTTGACGCCGTTAAGGATGCCGCCAGTGTGGCAAACCTATTTCATGAGAAAAGGGAGTTATTTTGATGATGAATTGGACTGTCGCGCTATTTCTCCAGTTGCTGTTAATGGCGGTGCCTGTTTCGGCCATGCAAATCGAGGCAGATCCGCGCACCATTATTTCTTTTATGGATAAATCCTTATCGCCAGAATTGGATATTCTGCGTGTGACAACTGACATTACGCCGGATAATCACCTCGTATTTCAGGTGAAGACCAAAGCCGAACGAATCAGTGGGGAAGACAGCGATTATTTGCTCTTAAGTATTCAGCATGAAAAAACGTACGCGCTGCTTATTCCGTTAAGTAAGGCAGAAGGTGAAAATATCCGGGTATATGAAGGCGTGCTTCAGCCGGGCAGCAAGTTGACGTCGATAAAATTCAAGGAATCCGGGATCAGCAGATCGCATGCAGGTTTTGTTGCCAGACATATAGTCCGGGGGGCGGAGTTCATAGTGCCGCTCGACTGGATTAATTTCGGTGCTGATTTCGGTTTTGATGCTTTTACTGTTCAGGCAGAGATACAAGAAAGTACATTGCAAATCAGTAAAGTATATGATCAGGCAAGGAAAGGCCGCGCGGAGGAAAAACGGATATCCGCAATTACATTGCTAAATAACATTTGCTCGCCCAAAAAATAATGGGCATTCGAAGTCCAAGTATGCGGCAGAGGGTGATTGGCACATCTCATGCATAGACAAGGCAATATGGGCGAAAAATATGAATATATTCAGAAAAAATCGCTTTGCGCGTTTATGTCAATTCAATTTCAGGTATTTATCATGTATGCGGCGCGTTATATACCACACAGTTCCGAGTACAATCGGAATCATTGCGCCGGCAACCATCTCAGGATAAACCGGCAAGCCGGCAGCTTTACCTGCTTTGGCTAAATACAGCACCAGACTGACCACGTAATACGAGATAGCCGCAATTGATAAACCTTCTACCGTGCTTTGCAGCCGTAACTGCAATTCCTGTCCGCGGGTGAGTTTTTCAAGTAACTGTTGATTTTGTGCTTCGGTAATGATGTCGACGCGCGTGCGCAGCAGGTCGCTGGTGCGTGAAATGCGCTCAGAGAGCGAAACCATACGCTGAGCGGTCGCTTCAACTGTTGCTATAGCGGGCGAAAGACGACGACCCATAAATTCACCAATCGTTTGTGTGCCGGGTATGGCTTTCTCTCTTAATTCGGTGATACGCTGCGTTACCAGCTTGTCGTAGGCGCGTGTGGCAGCAAATCGATACATATGTTCGACAGTTGCGCGCTCAATACGCCCGGCCAGTGAGATCAGCTTGTCGAGCAATTCCTGTTCAGAGACGGCTTTGTTTTCCAGCTGGGCTGTAATATTCGCTAACTGCTGTTCAGCATTACTGAGCTCGGGAATCAGTTGCTTCGCCACGGGTAAGCCCCGCAGTGCCATCAGCCGGTAAGTTTCTATTTCGAGCAGGCGTTGGGCAATGCGTCCCGCCCGCGACTCGGATGTTTCAATCGGTGCAACCACCAGCATGCGTTCAAAGCCACTGTCACGCAGCATGAAATCCGTTACCGCGAGCGAGTGACTGTTCCTGCCGGCGAGGGAAGCCACTACGGGGCGTTCACCAAACCAGTTGCGCGCCATTGTCAGTACCTCTTCTGGGCGATTCAAGTTGCCAAGTACCATAACCAGTTTGATGGCGGCAAAAGTCCGGCCCGGAATACCCGCTAACCATCCCTCTGGCAAGGACAAGGATGAAAGTAACTCAGGCTCTGTGGTGCCCAGTTGTGCGTTATCAGGCAAATGCTGCACAAGCGTATAACGTGTGAACTCGGAATGGCGCTCCCATCTCAAGGTATAGCCCTGCAACCGCAGGCGCAGAAAGTTGTTCTGTAAATGATCGGTCATAAGTGTCTGCTGACCGGGAAGGCGGCGCAGGTGCTCGCACTCTTGCTCAAGAGTGACGTCACCATTGAATACCGCCACGTAAACTACCAGCGCAGGTAAGTGGATGCGTTGACTCGGGCGGGCGTGCACATGGTTATGCAACAGAGTACGTTGCTGATCGTCGGGGGGCAGCGCGTTGTGCAGAACAATATCAGAGCTCATGCGTATTGCGAATAACAGCAGTCCGGTTCAAATGTTCTGAATGTACCAAGGATACGGCATAAGGTCAAAAATAAGTCACTTATCAGACGGCAGTTAACCTGTCCGGTTGGGTAAAGTGCCCGATCATTTATGCGTGCTGATTACTTTTGATTTTTGTCAATCAAATTAAGGGGCATTAGAAATTCTGCCAGCTTTACTGTAACTCATCAGAAAAGTCAACCGGACATGTAAATCCTTGAATTTCAGAACGATATGTATCCTCGCATGTTGCAATCTTACGCAGCATCGCAACGCCATGCTGATCCCAGCATTGTTGATTGGTCAAACCGACTGTAGGGCAGTTGTCATATGGATGAGGATGCTCGGCATCTAGTGGGTACCTTCTTTCTTCCATCACATAGCCGGGCGCTTGTTCATAGAAAAACATCTCAAAATTATCGCCCTGTTGTTTGTTGTAATTCCAAATAAAGAAACGCGATAAATTGGTGGCTCTTGTCAATGAGAACGTACGTTCCATCAGGGTGACAATAGCGGCAGGCGTTAATGATAGATGTTTATTTTCAGGTCCTGCGTTTTGAACGAATTCCACATCTTTCAAAAGTGTATATTTAGGTGCCATTATCGGGGAATGCTCTCTTACATTGACGTAATTACGTAAATAGCCATTATCAATAAAGGTAACTTTTGATGGCAGTTCACCCAACTGCGGATCTTCAGGCTGCAGGAATGCAGGCAAATCGACGCCCAGATTAAAACCTTCGACGCGGATATTTTTAAACACCGTATGCCCGGACTGATAGTTGGGGTTTGCCAGATCGATACCCTTGTTAATAGTCCCGATGAAATTTTGATTAGAGACTGATTGATCGCTAATCATCGTGATGTTGTGATAAGAAGCAGAAACGTTCCGCTGAGAATATAATCCGGTTTGTTTAATATTCCAAAGCAAATAATCACTGATGTTTCCGATAATGCCTGCGAAGCCAACCCATATACCAACACTGCTGGCGTATACTTCATTGTGCTTTGATAATTTTATTTCCGGCGCCCATGTATTGGAATATTCCGTCCATTGAGTCAGGTCGTCAATGTCAGCGCCTCTGAAATTGGGTACGAGGGGTTGATTGGTCCAAAAACCTCTTGACCGGGCATTATACATCACGCCCGCAAAAGCGGCATTGGCGGCTACGTTTCCGGTAAGGTGGTCGTTATTGCCAGTAAACCACAAAGCGGAGCCTTCATAACCGAAATCAGCGAATTTGAGAGGTCTGCCGTCCCCGGCCACTCCTCCATATGTTGGATCGTAATTACTGGCTATGATAGTGCCCACTTTAACCACAAAATTATTGCTGAAAACGTTTTCTCTTTCATTGCCTTCTTCGGTGATGATGCCCGCACCTTCAACATCATAGACCACGTTGTTATCCACCAGGCCAAAATGAGAATTATGCACGGTTATGCCCCACTTGGCGCCATTCTCAACCGCGTTGCCGACAAAAACGAATTGATACCCGTCGTTCGCTTCATTTATTGGCCCCATAAGATGATGCATATGAACAGGATAGCGACCGATTTGATTTGTACCAATGTGGGTAACTGTGCCATCTTCAATCAATGTGTTATCAAGTGGCAGCGCCGTGGTTCTTCCCATGTTCACAAACGCCGTGTATCTGACGTCTACATTTGCCCGTTCAGTAAACATTATATGACCCCTGACTCCATTGGGGTCTTCTGAACGGACTACAATATTTCTCGTCAAATTGCCAATATGCGGCATAGCAATAATGTTACCGTCAGTATCACGGCCGCCCAGATGGTCATACTGAAGTGGCTGCGATAAAGTAATGATATTGTCAGAAATATCAGCGATAATGAGCTCTTCTAGTTGAAGGGCAATGGGGGCTATCGGTTCAATCTGCCATTTTCTGATCAAAGGGGTTTGCCGGGTATCCGGAAGTACCAGCTTATCTCCTGCTGACCAGCCGGACGGACTGGCTTCAAGCGTGAGTGTATTTTGTCCTGCTCTTGGTTCCTGCGCCAGTCTTACCCAGGTTGGCGTCATTCCTTTGCCGTGCATGTTGACTTCGCCAAAAGCGACGATACCGGTGCCAAACTGTTGGGGATCATAAATTCCCGTAGCCGGGTCAGGCGAGAAAACGGCAAGCGGACGATTTGCAATAATTATTTCGGCTGTTGCGAACGGCGCTACAGGGTTGGACAATGTGCCAATATCTAATTTTCCCTGTCGATATACTAAGATGGTCCCTACTTTGATTCTGGTATTTGCACCCGTATCAAATGTTAATGTTCCCCTGATTCCCAGAGCAGCCAAGGCAGCATCACTGATACCATTATAGTGAACAGCGTGTCCCCGCTCTACTTTAACAACGTCATCAGTATCTGGTATCCGGTTTTCCTGCCATGTGGCAGGATCGAACCAATTTCCACTTTGTTTTGAAACTATTGTCGGTCTGGCCACAAAATTGGGTACCACATCTTTAGCAGTGGTAATCACTGCTGGTTCATCGTCTAACACTACTGGTGGGTGCAAGTTCTTATTATCTGAATCCAACTCACCTTCTTGGTTTGCACACACAACATTAGTGATAAAAAAACAGAAAGTTACCACAATTATTATTCTGGCGCCTTTAATCATATAAGTTGCTCCTCATATATAATAATTCAGCGTAAATCTTTTGATTGGTGTTAAGCCTAAATCTAGACAAGCCCATGAATGCGGAGTTTAAAAAAACCGTACCCGCTGGTATTGAATGGCAGCAGCACGTCAAATACAATTGGAAGTCAGATTTAAAAATCCTCCACACGCAGAGCCTCAAGCCATATACTAGGCATATCTATTTGTCAAATATTTCATTGAGATGTTTCTATTACAACCCTACTTAATACTTAAGTCAATTAAAACTTCAATGAAAGAGACTTTTTAACAGTTAAGGATTAGTTTAGTTACTGATACAATTATTGTTTGCAAAAAATATCATCTAATGCGTAATCAAAATGATTCGATTTATTATTACAACTGCTTTTTTCTTAATCATCACCCTTTTAAGCTACAATTATTTTTTTGGCACTGCTGAGGAAAAGGAACAAGCTCAAGAAATTTTCAGTAAAGGGGTCGAAGTTGTGGGCGCGGGTGCTGATCTATTGAAATCTGAATACCAAAAATACGAAGATGGCAAGTATGACGAGGCACTTGATAACATCAATGATCTCTTAGGCAAACTCAAGAAACACGGTGGTGAATTACTTGAAGAAATTGATAGCTGGGAGCAGAGAAAAGACGATTGGGAGCAAAAGAAAATTGAGCTGCAAAAACTGCAAGACTCCGATTCGGA
>DOOY01000043.1 GCA_003514765.1 Nitrosomonas sp.
GGCAATGCGTGCCTGCGCTTCATGCACGAAGGTTCCCAGATCACTGCCGCGTATGTTTGCACTGACAACCACCCTGCGTTTGCCGTTTTCACGGCTGATCTGGTTGGGTCCTTCGATGACATTGAAATCAACAACATCGCCGAGTGTCAGATAAGCGGGCGACGCAGCCTGGCCTTGCTGTATGTTCAAAACAGCGTTGGGCAGTTGAACCGGCAGACGTTTGAGCGCCTCGATATCGCCGCGTAATTGCTCCGGTAAGCGTACAACCAGATTAAAGCGGCGATCACCTTCATAAATTAAACCGGTCGGCATGCCGCCAATCGCGATTGCAATGACATTTTGTACATCGGATACGTTTAAACCATAACGTGCCATTTGGGCGCGGTCCATTTGAATTGACAGCATGGGTAATCCGGTAAGCTGTTCAATTTTTGCATCTGCAGCACCCGGGATTGTTTCAATGAGTGCAAGAATTTCATTGCCGACATCATGCAACACATCCATATCATCGCCAAAAACCTTGATGGCCACATCTGCACGTACGCCGGAAATCAATTCATTAAAACGCATTTGTATCGGTTGGGTAAATTCGTAGTTATTGCCCGATACATCGTTAACCGCCTGTTCCATGGCTGTAATCAATTCGGCTTTTGTCTGGTAAGGGCCTTCCCAATCCTGCTGATCTTTCAATATAATAAATATGTCAGCAACACTGGGTGGCATGGGGTCGGTCGCGATTTCTGGCGTGCCGATTTTGGAGAAGACGCGTTCTACTTCAGCAAATGTCTTGATTTTTTTCTCAAGTTCATTCTGCATTTCGATTGCTGTTGTCAGGCTGGTACCGGGAATACGAATAGCATGAAGTGCAATATCGCCTTCATTCAAGCTGGGTACAAACTCACTGCCCAAGCGAGTTGCAAGTAATGCCGAAAGAATGATGACTGTAAGTGCCAGTGTGATCGTCAATGCTCTATTGCGCAGTGTCCAAGTGAGCATGGGTAAATAAATTTGTTTTGAACGTTTGACGATCTTGTTTTCCTCGTCCTTGATGTCACCTGTTAAAAAAAGTGCAACTGCGGCCGGAACAAAGGTAATGGAAAGAATAATCGCGCCGAGTAGTGCCATGACCACGGTAAATGCCATCGGGTGGAACATTTTCCCTTCTACCCCCGAGAGCGCAAAAATCGGGATGTAGACAATCATAATAATGAGTTGGCCAAATAACAGTGCGCGCCGGGTTTCTTTGCTGGCTGAAAAGGTAATGTCCAATCGTTCTTTTAGCATCAAACGTCTGCCGAGCCGTTTTTGTTCCTGGGCCAGAAGGCGGATACAGTTTTCAATAATAACAATTGCGCCGTCAACAATAATACCGAAGTCCAGTGCGCCAAGACTCATCAGGTTCGCACTGACGTTATTGGCGACCATGCCGGTCAGGGTGAACAGCATGGACAGCGGAATCACGAGTGCAGTGATCAATGCTGCCCGTAGATTGCCGAGGAACAAAAACAGTACCACAATGACCAGAATCGCGCCTTCGGTCAGATTGGATGCAACGGTTTGAATGGTTTTGTCGACCAGCGTTGTACGGTTATAGACGGGTATGGCAACAATTCCTTCCGGAAGATAGCGATTGATTTCCTGTAGTTTCTGTGCAGCGGCTTCAGAAACGATCTGGCTGTTTTCGCCGATCAGCATGTGAACGGTGCCGAGCACTACCTCCTTGCCATCTTGCGTTGCGGCACCGTTACGCAGTTCCTTGCCGATGATTACGTCAGCGACATCTTTAATGCGTATGGGCACGCCCTGCCGGTTTCCCAGAATAATTTCGCCGATTTCAGCCAGATTAGCTACTTGACCAGGCACTCTGACCAGATATTGCTCGCCGCTTTTTTCAATGTAGCCAGCGCCAATATTCAGATTGTTGCGTGCCAAAGCTGTAGCCACGTCCTGCATGGTCAAGCCCACAGAAATCAGTTTCTCTGGATAAGGTGTGACATGAAACTGTTTGACATAGCCGCCGACCGAATTGACTTCTGTTACACCTCTGACTGTCAGTAACTGCGGACGAATAATCCAGTCCTGGATTTCCCGCAGATCCGTTGTCGTATAAGCAGTACCGTCTGGCTTTCTGGCACCCTTTTGCGCATCCACTGTCCACATGAAAATTTCACCCAGACCGGTTGAAATCGGACCCATGCGCGGTTCTATACCGGCAGGCAGCCGCCCTGTAACCTCCTGAATGCGCTGACTGACTAATTGACGTGCAAAGTAAATATCGGTACCGTCTTTGAATACCACGGTCACTTGTGAAAGGCCATAGCGGGAAAGCGAGCGCGTGTAATCGAGATGGGGAAGTCCCATCATAATGGTTTCAATCGGAAATGTGAGCCGCTGTTCGGCTTCCAGAGGCGAATAACCCGGTGCTTCTGTGTTAATCTGTACTTGTACGTTGGTAATGTCCGGTACGGCATCAATCGGTACTTTCTGGTAACTGTAGATGCCGAGTAAGGCCATGGCAAATACCGCCACCATGACCAGGCCGCGATATTGTATGGAAATTTGTAAAATACGTTCAAACAAAGCGTTATCTCATGTATTAGTAGTTAAATTGTCCGCAAGTTTTTTTGAATCTGCAGGATATGTGCGTCAGTTGAAAAATTAGGTCAATGGTCATGTTCGGCGCCGGATTTTCCCAATTCCGCTTTGACGGCGAAGCTGTTGCCTGTGGCGTATTGTTCGCCGGCTGACAAACCATCAAGTACTTCGACCATCTCACCATCGTTACGTCCCAGTTCAAGTGGGCGCGCCTCAAAGTAATTTCCATAACGGCCAAAAACAACCGTCCAGTCAAAAAGTGTTTGCAATGCATCCATACGCACCGCCACCGGCACTTCGATTTCTTCAGCACTGACAGCGCCATTTACAAACATGCCGTCACGCCAGAGCCCCAATGCATTATCCAGCGTGACGCGTGCCATTGCTGTGCGTGTTTGCGCATTTAACATTGCACTGATATAAGTAATTTTGCCGGTGCCTTCAATGTTGGTTGCTGTTGATTTGACCACAGCTTTTTGCCCGACTCGGATAATGTCGAGATCTCTGGGGTAAACCGTTAAATCAGCGTACATGGTGGAAGTGTCAACCACGGTAAAAATCTCCGCATCTTCCTTGATAACTTGGCCGCGCGCAATGGATTTTGCCGTGATCAGTCCTGAAATAGGTGACCGGATTTCATAGCGCGTCAGATTTTTTAATTGGCCGGTTGTTTCAGGTTTTTCACCAATCGCGCGCAACTTTGCAGCAGACAGTTCTAATGCAATTTCTGCTTCGCTTTGTAATTGCTGTGTGGTGAGATATTCCTGTTTTGCGGTAATTTTCTCTTCCCAGAGCTGTTTTTCACGTTTGAAATTGGTATTTGCTAATACCAACCGTTTTTGTGCGGCCAGATACTGGCTGCGTAAATCAGCCAGCAGCTGGCTTTCAACGACCGCCAGAACAGTACCTTCTTCAACATGTTCGCCTAGGTGGCGCGGTACATCAATGACGATACCCGGCGCCCGGGGCACAACCCGTACGATATTATGGTGGTTAAACACAATGATACCGGGCAATTGAATTTTGGGTTTGATGGTAGCTGGGCCTGCAGTTTGAATTTTGATGCCGGTGCTGGCCAGGGTGTCTTCTGTTATCTCGATACGTGCTTCTATCTGGCTATATCCCCAATGAAACACTTTGCCTCGCCATTCTGCGGCGATTGCGGCGTCAAATGAATGCGGTTCTTCCACTACCTGATTGCCGAGTAGATAGTCGCCCGCTGGACTGAATGAAAATAATTGGGCGGGCCTGCCAAGGCGCGATAAGGTAATGGCTACTTTGGTGTCCGCAGGTGGAATCGGTTTGCCATCTTCATATAGGTATAGTCGGAATTGCGGTTCGACGCCTTTTTCAAAAATAGTGACTTCAACACTGAAATTATCGGTGGTAAAAATCTTGCCGCCTTTCGGACCGGTTTCTTCTTCCATGTCATCATCAATGTCGGTTCCTGATGCGGTATGTTCTTCCTCCTCAGAGAAGCTTGCTTTTTCCAAGTTCAGAATTAATCCGCCCAAAATTATGCCAACGATAATCACGAGAATGATCGGCTTTAGATTGGTTTTACTCACTATTGGCTCCTTAAATCCATACGGCAATTGTTATTTCTTTTGTTTGCTGATATTTTCAATGGGCTCGGCAATCAAACGTTCTATTTCGTTAATCAGTCGCTGGTAGTTAGTTAACGCTTGCAAATAGAGTGTCTGGTTTTGAAATAATGTGCGCTGTGCGTCGAGCAACTCCAGAAAGCCGAATCTGCCAAGCGCATAACCTCTGCTGGCCATCCTGAATGTTTCTCTGGCGCCGGGTAGTATTTCATCACGTAACATGCTGATTTCGGTATCCGCAGCAACTAACGATTCATACGCCTGCGTCAACAAAGCTCTCAACTGCAAATCTATTGCGGCCTGTTCATCCATTGCTCTGTTCATGCGCTGCTGCGCCGCCATGAGATTACCCTGGTTGCGATCAAACAAAGGCAGTGGAATCGAAAGTCCTACCAGTGCAGTGGTGTCGTTAGGTATATCATGACCATATCGCCGAATACCTGCAGTGACAGTGACATCGGGAATCCGGCGCGCTTTTTCCAGTGTTAGTAATGCCTGGCGCTGTTCCAGGTTTTTCAGGCTGCGCTGTGCCAATGGATTTTGTTGTATGCGTACTTCAAGTGATTGAAAATCAGGTATTGTAATAAATGTTTCCAAATCCCCGAGTACGCTTTCATAGACCGGTTTGGGATTTCCCCATAACAAGGCCAGCTGTCTGCGAAATGATGCCAGGCTGCGCTGTGCCTGCTTGACTTCGATATCTGCGGTGGCTAAAGCTATGTTCGCGCGTGTTTCTTCTATGGGGGGAGCTTTTCCGGCCTTGACCCTTTTTGCTGCGGCATCGACCACTTTCTGGGCCAGTTCCTGACTGGCCAGCGCAAGCCGCATACGTTCCTGACTGGCCAGCACATCCAAAAAAATATTGGCAACAGTCGCTATCAGGTCTAATTGCCTTGCCATGTA
Source organism: Nitrosomonas sp. (assembly GCA_003514765.1). GTDB lineage: Bacteria > Pseudomonadota > Gammaproteobacteria > Burkholderiales > Nitrosomonadaceae > Nitrosomonas. Next base: position 5,103 of record DOOY01000043.1, read on the forward strand.
ATCCTGCTCGGCACTTTCTTGTCCAAACAATGCCGCACGCTCGCGTGCAGGTCGTTTTCCACCCGTTTCGAATAACTGGCTGATGCGAATAGATTCAAATCTCGCGCCAGGTCCGTTGGATCGGGAACTGACGTCTTCGCTGTCAAACTGAATGACGGGATTGGGCAACAACCCGGCCTGAATTGTCAGTCCTTGCAAGGCGAGCGCCTCTTTTGCAAAAGAGGCCAGTTCGGGGTTATGTTGTAAAGCCAGCTTGATTGCCTGGCGCAATGTAAGTGCCTTTTCCTCTACAGGCAAAATAATGGAGGCGTCATTTAAGGATGGTTGCGAAAAAACACTGGAACTGGCGTTCTCGGCTTTTGAAGCCGCAACCAGGCCAAAAGTCAGTACCATCATTGTAAGCATTCCATTAAAATTCATGTGCGAATCCTTGCAAGATCCATAATAAGTTAAAATAAACTATTCAACAGCTTGCTAAACCACTTTGACGCCTTCATTTTCAAGCATTCCGGTGAGCGCGATCAGCGGCAAACCAATGAGTGCGTTGGGATCATCGCCATTCATGCGTTCAATGAGTGCAATACCCAAGCCTTCTGATTTGGCGCTTCCGGCGCAGTGATAGGGCTGTTCTTTGGTCAGATAATTTTCAATCTGTTGATCACTCAATTGACGAAACTTAACATGGTAAGGAACCACCTGAGCTTGCAACTGGTCTGTGTAGCTGTTCAATAAACACAAAGCTGTGAAGAATGTGACTTCTCTGCCACGTATCAGCTGCAGCTGCTTGACCGCATTGGCATGTGTCAGCGGTTTGCCAAGACGAATGCCATCGAGTACTGCCACCTGATCAGAGCCAATAATCAATGCTTGTGAAAATGTTTTCGCTACGGAACGTGCCTTTGCTTCCGCCAGGCGTTGGGCGGTTTTATCGGGCGTTTCGTTCGATAATGCCGATTCATCAGCTTGAGGGCTGGCTGTTTCAAATGGAACTTGTAATCGCCGCAGTAATGCCTGGCGATAAATTGAACTGGAACCCAGAACAATTTTTTGGGTAATTTTCTGTATTTTCAAATTTTTTTTTTGCATTTTTTGACACTGAAAGATAAAAAATATAACATGCGCGCCTTATGTCTGTACGATTTGTAATAAACCCTCTTGATTTTGTGCGCAAAGCGGGAGAGCATTATGGTAATATACCGCTCGCAGATCTCGCGCGCGTACAGGACTTTCTATATGAGAATAAAGGTGAAGTAGTTTATCGGATCAATGGCATTATTGATCAGGAAAATAAGCCCTGCCTGCACGTACAAGTAGAAGGTGAATTGCATCTTTGTTGCCAGCGTTGTCTCGGGAGTCTGCCGCATACGTTGGATATCAAAACATTCTTGTTATTGGTTGAGACTGAAAGTGAACTCATACAAACTGATGCAGATGGCACTGTTGATGCTATTTTGGCAACCGTAGACATGGATGTGCTGAATTTAATTGAAGATGAGATTATACTGAGTTTATCAATATCGTCGCGCCATAATGAAGGTGAATGTGAAATACATAAACCAGAATCTTATAAGTCTACAGAAATTTCAAGTTCTGACAAAAACCCATTTGCAGTTTTAAAAGCGCTCAAAAAGACACAGCATTGATTAAGGAGTAAAAATATGGCCGTTCAACAAAATAAAAAATCGCCCTCGAAAAGGGGAATGCATCGATCACATGATGCTTTGAAGAATCCACCGTTAGCCATTGAGCCCAGTACAGGGGAAGTTCATTTGCGTCATCACATCAGCCCCAATGGTTATTACCGAGGCAAAAAGGTTGTTGACACCAAGTCTGACGATTAAATATTTTTTGCAGTAATTCATGGTCCGTTTTGCATTTTAAGTGTTGATAAACGACTTGCCAGAAAGGCTACAAAATTGGATATCACTGTAGCGATAGATTGCATGGGGGGGGACCATGGCCCCCATGTGACTGTACCCTCAGCGATAGACTATCTGCGCCATGATCCTGAAGCTAATATTATTTTGGTGGGTATTCCAGACGCTATTGAAGCGGAATTGCAAGCCGTAAAATTCAAATCCAGCACCCGAGTTCGAATTCATCCCGCCAGCGAAGTTGTCGGCATGGATGAATCACCCGCACTGGCATTGCGCAATAAAAAAGACTCGTCCATGCGTGTCTCAATAAATCTCGTCAAAACAGGAGAGGCGCAGGCCTGTATCAGTGCCGGAAATACCGGCGCTTTACTGGCAACTTCACGTTTCGTTTTGAAAACAATCCCCGGAGTAGACAGGCCGGCTCTGGCCGTTATTCTCCCTACTATTGTTGGCCATACCTATGTGCTTGATTTGGGCGCCAATGTCAATTGCACAGCTGAACATCTGCTGCAGTTTGGTGTGATGGGCTCATCGCTGGTAGCTTCCGTAGAAAATAAGACCGCCCCCAGTGTGGGTTTGCTGAATATTGGTGAAGAAGATATCAAAGGCAATGAAGTCGTCAGGAAGGCATCCGACTTACTTCGTGGCAGCGGGCTTAATTTTTATGGTAATGTAGAAGGTAATGATATCTATAAAGGCACGACAGATGTAGTTGTCTGTGATGGTTTCGTTGGGAATGTTACCCTGAAAACATCCGAAGGATTAGCGCAAATGCTTGCAACTTATCTGCGCGAGGAATTCAAACGCAATTTACTGACAAAGCTTGCGGGTGTTTTTGCCATGCCGGTGATCAATGCATTTAAACGCCGTGTAGATCACCGCCAGTATAATGGCGCAAGTTTTTTGGGTTTAAAAGGCATTGTGATTAAAAGTCATGGGTCTGCTGATATTTTCGCGTTTAAATCAGCCATTAAAC
>DOOY01000323.1 GCA_003514765.1 Nitrosomonas sp.
AAGAACTTAAACATGTCAATGAGCAAATGCTGCTGAGGGGCGAAGGCACCACGACCGACGTACTGGAAACACAATCCAAACATGCGCTGGCGCAAGCACGTATGATCGAAGCACAGGACGAACTCGACGTAGCGCAACTAAAACTTGAATCCATCACTGGCAGGCAGTTCACTCAACTGCATCGCTTGTCAGATTACTTTCAGGTAAACACTATTCATCTGCCTGATTTTGAGGACTGGCGGGCGCTTGCCCTTGACCGCAATGCCGAACTGGTAACACAAAGACACGTTCTTCGGTCCAGCAAGGAAGAGATTCGGAAAAGTCACGCAGGCCATGCACCGCGCGTGGATCTTGTAGCCAGCATCAGTAGAAACAAGGCCGCATCATTTGTTACTGCCAATCAAGATGTTGAACTGGCTTCAATTGGTGTAGAAGTCAATTTGCCTTTATACGCTGGTGGACGCGTAAATGCCACCACCAGCCAGGCAAAAGCCAATTACGCGCGTGCAGAAGCCGATCTGGATGCCAAGACAGACCAGACACTGGTGGAGCTGCGCAAACAATACCAACTGGTTATCAGTAGTGTCCGGCGCATAGAATCTTTGGAGCTGGCTGTAAAATCAGCGAAATTGCTGGTACATGCGACAGAGAAAAGCATACAGGGCGGGATTCGCATCAATCTGGATCTGCTGGATGCGCAGCAGCAGTTGTTTCAGTCTCAACTACACCTGGCAGAGGCAAAGTATAATTTTCTGCTTGCGTACCTGCGATTAAACTTGACCGCAGGTACGCTGGTACTCGATGACTTACGGAAAATCGCCTCTTATCTCATACCCGGTAGTTCTTTAACTGAGTAATCAGTGCGTATCGACAGGCAATGCGTTTTTTAATGCATTCTGATAGGCCATTTTTGCAGTACTTGCTATTGCCAGCCTGGCTTTCAATTGTGCGATCTCATTTTCCACAACACGCAAATTGGTAATTTGTGCTTTTGCCTCGTCACTCAGAGAAGACAGCAAATACTCGTGCCCATCAATCATTACCTTTTGTTCTTTATCAGTCATTTTTATCCTTAAGATTAATTTGTCGAAATATTACAATTTATTATAAACAATCATGATGCTACAGACTGGCGGCAAGTTCAAGCAGATACAGTTCATAGCCAATTAAGACACCATAGCCTGATAGAATCATATATTTCAGATGTCTGACCCGCACCTTGTAAAAAACCTTCACATTATGGTGAATTACCAACATGATCAGCGCTAAAGAAGTCAGCGCCATTTTAACAGCAATAAATTTCTCTACGCTATCATCAATTAAAATCGCCATGAACCAGTTAAGCTCATCACCGCCTTGGGCAAGTATTTTTAATGTAAAAACCGCATCGCAAATGCTCAAGATCAGAATACCTGTAACGCATAACATCAAACAATCGGCATAACGGTCTACATAAGCAGCATTCCATCTTCCTTCAACGCTACGCCGTTCATTTAACCGTCTACCCTGCTTAAGGCCTAAATGATAGGCACAAAAAAAAGGAATTTTTCGACGGCGATCATGAACGCGTAAATCGTAAGCTATAGCCATTTTTGATAACCTCTCTTCTATAAAACCGCAAATTTCCAACAAAATAGGCATACTGGAAATAGGTCTGCGTTTGCATATATTATAACCTGCCACCTGCTGATTGAATCTTCAATTCTGAATGTAGGATTTAACCTTGGATGCGACGCGCGGCATGGAAAGATTGTGCTGCAACGCTTCCTGAACCCAAATTCTACGTCTTATAAATTTCAACCGCTGGAAAAATTTCGTCAAGCCAGCTTAACAAGCCACATCTGTTCATCCTATAAAGGTTTTGCTGCTTAGCAAACTGAACAAAAGTACAATTGATTTTTATTTGCTGTAAAATTCAAACAAACCTGTTTGAAGCCTATATCGCTTATTTTCAAATCACATGAATTCTAAACATTCCGCATTACCCCAGTTTTTTTACCTGTCCATGCTACTCTTGCTGTTGATGTTAACAGCCTGTGGTTTCAAACTGCGCGGACAGATTTCAACGCTACCGTTTGAGACATTATACATTGCCGCCCCGCCCGGTCATACCATCGGATCGGACTTGAGACGCGCAGTCGACGCAACGACCACGACAGAAATTGTCGACTCGATTGAAGAAGCTGAAGCTGTTTTACAAGTACTCAACGCAAGCAATGAAAGAAGGATATTATCGCTTTCCGGCGGGGGCCGGGTACGTGAGTTTGAATTGATTTTCAAAATAACAACACGACTGGTTGACAATAAAGGTCATGAAATAATGCCGGAAAATCAAATTACACTGATGCGGATCCTGCCGTTCCTGGACGCACAAATCCTGGCGAAAGAGGCTGAAGAGCAGATGCTGTATCAGGATATGCAGGCGGATGCCGTGCAGCAGATTATCTGGCGCTTATCGACTATTCGAAAGTCGCAAGCAGAATCGAATACCGACCCGGTCAACTGATCGTAAAACATGCGGATAAAAGCGGAACAACTGCCTCAACACCTGCAAAATCAACTCGCGCCGCTTTATACGATTTTTGGCAATGAACCACTGCTGGTGATCGAAGCCGCCGACTTAATTCGTAAATGCACTCGCCAACAGGGCTTCAGCGAGCACGAAATTTTCACTGTCGATCATCACTTTCGCTGGCCTGATATCTTAAATGCGGGCGGCAATCTCTCATTGTTTGGCGATCGAAAAATCATCGATATTCGCATCCCATCCGGAAAACCTGGCAGAGAAGGCAGCAAAACAATCGAATCTTATTGTCTGGCATTGCCTCAGGATACCGTCACGCTGATCACATTACCCAAAATGGACAAACAAAGCCAGTCAACCAAATGGTTCAAGGTAATTGAAAATACCGGGGTTATGGTACCAATTTATCCGATAACCCGTTCACAGTTACCGGCATGGATCAAACAGCGTCTCGGACTGCAGCAGCAAACGGCTGACTCAAACAGCCTGCGGTTTATAGCAGACAAAGTTGAAGGCAACCTGCTGGCTGCCCACCATGAAATACAGAAGCTTGCGCTGCTTTATCCACAGGGTGCGCTGACTTTTGAGCAGATCAAAAATGCTATTCTGGATGTTGCCCGCTATGATGTTTACCAATTATCCGAAGCAATGGCAGCCTCCGATCCGGTTCGTTATGCCCGCATACTGGCGGGTTTGCAGGGTGAAGGCACAGCACCGCCATTGATTCTTGCCGCATTGACCGAGCAAATTCGCCAGTTGGTCTTTCTGCGTAAAGGACTGGATCAAGGTATGCCGCCCGCACAACTGTTGAAATCAGCACGCATTTGGGGGGAACGGCAAAATACAGTCATCTCGGCAGCCAGACGCATTCCGACCAGGCAACTACTGCAAAGCCTCATTCATGCCGCCAAAATAGACCGAATCAATAAAGGTGCGACAAAAGGAAACACGGCAGATGCCTGGAATGAGTTGCTGCAGTTGGGGCTGAACATTATCTCAAGCAAACCCATTATTTATAACAGTCAACTTTAGCAATCTGTTGGCAAACAATAACAATCTGGTAGCAACAAATAGAAATGCATTGACTAATTAGTCGACCCTTAAGTACTTACAAGTATTTGATATTAATCATAAATACCTGAGTTTGCGCTGTTCAAATCGACCGGAAAA
>DOOY01000085.1 GCA_003514765.1 Nitrosomonas sp.
TTTTCAGCAAAGGCAACGCTGGGGCTAGCGCAAGCCTTGTATGAAAAACATAAAGTGCTGACTTATCCGCGTACTGATTCACGTGCTTTGCCGGAGGATTATATTGCCACGGTTAAAGATACCTTGCACAATCTTGAAGGCACGGTTTATGGGCAGTTTTCCAAGCAGATATTGGCATCAGATTGGATAAAGCCTAACAAACGCATTTTTAATAATGCCAAGATTTCTGATCATTTTGCCATTATTCCGACTTTACTGAATCCCAAGAAGCTGAATGAAGCGGAAGCCAAACTTTATGATCTGGTTACCAAGCGATTTTTAGCCATTTTCTATCCTGCAGCAGAATTTTTGATAACCACGCGTATTACACGGGTAGAAAATGAACCATTTAAAACGGAAGGGAAAGTGATGGTTAACCCGGGATGGCAAATTGTCTACGGCAAGGCGGCGCATAGCCGTGCTGAAGATGACGCTTCGCTGATCGCCGTTGAGCCTGATAAATCTGTGGCAACAAAAGAAGTTAAAACGATTGCTTATCAGACGCGCCCACCTGCCCGGTTCAATGAGGCAACTCTGTTGTCGGCCATGGAAGGAGCCGGTAAGCTGGTAGAAGATGAAGAACTGCGTGCTGCTATGAGTGCAAAAGGATTGGGTACGCCTGCTACGCGCGCTGCAATTATTGAGGGATTGGTTTCGGAAAATTATTTGTTAAGAGTCGGCCGCGAACTGCATCCAACCGCCAAGGCCTTCTCGCTTATTACGTTATTACGTGGTCTCAGGATTCCTGAATTAATTTCGCCGGAATTGACGGGTAATTGGGAATTTCAGCTGCGACAGATCGAAAAAGGTGAGTTGAAACGCAGTGCATTTATGGAAAAAATTGCGGAGATGACGCGGCATATTGTTGGGCAGGCAAAAAACCATCGCGGTGAAACGATCGAAGGTGATTTCTCCACTCTCAAGTCGCCTTGCCCCAAATGCGGCGGTGTCGTGCATGAGACTTACAAAAAATTCAAGTGCCAGCAATGCGACTTTGCAGTCTGGAAGATACTTGCCGGACGCCAGTTTGAAGTCGAAGAGATGGAGACACTCATTACGCAAAGAGAGGTTGGTCCGTTACAAGGTTTTCGAAGTAAAATGGGACGATTGTTCGATGCCAATATTAAACTTACCGAAGATTTCGAGATGAAGTTTGATTTTGGCAATGACGAAGAAGATAAAGTACCTGTTGATTTTTCAGGGCAGGCGGTTTTGGGAAAGTGTCCCTTGTGTCAACATTCTGTGTATGAGCATGGTATGCACTATACTTGTGAAAAAGCTGTTGGCGCATCGCGTTCTTGCAACTTCAAAATAGGACAAATCATTCTGAAACGGCCTATAGAGCAAGAGCAGGTTGCAAAGTTACTTGAAACAGGAAAAACTGATTTGCTCACAAAATTTATCTCCAAGAAAGGCAGGCCTTTTTCAGCTTATCTTGTGAGAAACGCTGATGGGAAAATTGGATTTGAATTCGAGCAGAAAAAATCTAAAAAAGAAACGGAACCCGAGCCTAAAACAAATATGAAACAAACTAAAGAAAAACCAACGGCTAAAAAATCAAGAGCGACATGAGTCGCACCTGGCTGCGCTTGGGTTTTTTTTTCTTCTGCAATAAAAAACCCGGTACCGAACATCTTTCCATATGTCGAACGCCGGGTTTTTAATCGCGAAGCATGTCAAGTATAAAAATTGATGATGTATTTAACCACAACACCCGATGTAACAATGATCATTATCAGGCCGCCGACCACAGCTGTACCTTCAACTATGATGGAGAAGAAAGCGCGTCCCGTAGTTTCAAATTCTTCATCACCTAACTCATTTCTGCGATTTTCCCTGCGGTTTTTTACCCAAACCTGTAACCAAATAATGACCGGAATCATCAGTAGAGAAAACATTAAAGCAATTTCTGCATCTTCCATTTGTCAATCCCTTCCTTATATATCATGATGTTATGGCGTAAAGCCCTTTTTTTGCACATTTGTATTTGTTGTATTTTAAGACGGTTTCATTTCATGAATCATCCCTGAATTTGTATACAAATGCTAAAATATCAGTTTTTCTTTTTCGAAATAAGAAAACTTATAATAGTATAACAATCCTTTAATTAGATTGCTTTAAACAGAACATATTGATAAAAATTTTTTATTACATAATTTTCAAGTTGTTGATCAGTGGTGAGTGAGCAAGCATTTCATGCGAAGTAAATACATTACATTATTATTCGTTTTCACTTTTATATAAAATTTCATGAAATGGCTTGATTTACCGGTTGCCAAAGAAGCGCAGGGCATTATTCAGTTACCTGGCTCCAAAAGTATTTCCAATCGGATACTGTTGCTGGCAGCATTGGCGAAAGGAACAACACAAGTTGTTGATTTGCTTGCTTCAGATGATACCAATTTTATGTTGAAAGCGTTGACTTCTCTGGGTGTCAGTATTGAGCATACAGGGGAAAATAGCTATCAGATCATCGGTGCTGAAGGTCAATTTCATGTGCGAGATGCGCGTCTGTTTCTGGGCAATGCAGGCACTGCTTTTCGTCCGCTGGTGGCGGTGTTGGCGCTTATGCAAGGGCATTATCAAATGTCGGGTGTTGCGCGCATGCATGAGCGACCGATAGGCGACTTGGTAGACGCATTGCGCCAACTTGGTGCGGATATTACTTATTTGGAGAATCAAGGCTATCCACCGCTGGAAATAAAGCCGGTTAAAATAAATCATGAGAATATTCATCTTACGGTAAGAGGCGATGTGTCCAGTCAATTTTTAACCGGACTGCTGATGGCGCTTCCGATTACCGGCAAAAAAGCAGTTATTGAAGTATCGGGCACATTAATTTCACAGCCATATATTGCATTGACGCTTGCCCAGATGCAGCGTTTCGGTGTTGTTGTTGAGCATGAATCATGGCAAAAATTTACGCTTCCCGCGCAACAATATTATTGCAGCCCTGGTGATATTGTGGTTGAGGGCGATGCATCCTCGGCTTCATATTTTCTGGCCGCTGGTGCCATTGGAGGTGGTCCTGTGCGTGTGCAGGGTGTCGGTAGTGAAAGCGCGCAAGGCGATGTGCGTTTTGCAGATGCGTTGGAAAAAATGGGTGCGCATATCAGCATGAGTGAAAACTGGATTGAGTCGGGTTGCAGGCTTTCCAATCAATCTCCCCAGTCTCTGCGGGCAATTGATCTGGACTGTAATCATATACCGGATGCGGCAATGACATTGGCAGTCGCTGCGCTGTTCGCAGAAGGGATTACAACACTTCGAAATATCGCAAGTTGGCGCTTAAAAGAAACGGATAGGCTGGCGGCGATGACCAAAGAACTCCGAAAACTGGGCGCACAAATTGAAGTAGGTGAAGATTATCTGCGTATCGCGCCGCCAGAAAATGGCTTAACGCCTAATATTGCCATTGATACATATGATGACCATCGCATGGCGATGTGCTTTTCCTTAGTAGCTTTTGGAGCGCCTGTGCGCATCAATGATCCGGATTGTGTGTCCAAAACTTTTCCTGATTACTTTGATCAGTTCAAGCGAATTGTTCAGCTTGGATGAGGAAATTGACATTATGTGTAACTTAGACGACATTCCGGTAATAGCGATTGATGGCCCTTCGGCATCGGGAAAAGGAACAATTGCTCAATTGGTAGCAAAAGAATTGGGATTTCATTATCTGGATAGTGGTGCTTTGTATCGGCTGGTTGCATTAAAAGCATTGCAAACAGGTGCTGCTGTTTCTGACGAAAATAAACTTGCGGGAATAGCGACAAGCCTCGATGTTGCTTTCAAGGATGAGCAAATCTTTTTGGAAAATGTCCCGGTCACTGATGAAATTCGGACTGAGGAATGTGGCTTAATGGCTTCAAAGCTCGCTTCATGTCCGTTGGTCAGAAAATCCCTGGTTATGCGCCAACGTGCTTTTCGTCAACCTCCCGGTCTGGTTACAGATGGCCGTGACATGGGTTCTGTTATTTTTCCGGATGCGTCGCTCAAAGTCTTCCTTACCGCCAGTGCTGAGATACGTGCACAAAGGCGGTATAAGCAGTTGATAGAGAAAGGAATAAGTGCTAATATTCACGAATTGCAGAGGGATATCCAAAAACGTGATCAACGAGACAGTAATCGTGGCGTTGCGCCTTTGCAGCAAAACGCAGATGCGAGGTTGCTTGACACAACCTCGCTTTCTATTTTGCAAGCGCAAAATAGCGTACTTGAATGGTACAAAGAATGCTGTACAAGTAAGCGGGTTTGAAATATAGCGCTCATAAAAAAGAGCGCATGGTTTTCAAGCAATTTTTTAACTAACCCATCCTTTTTAAAAGAAGGTAAATATCAGGTATTTTTTATAATGACTACTGCTTCCACTGTAACAAAGTCCACAGAAAGTTTTGCCGAGCTATTTGAAGAAAGCCTTGCGCGTCAGGAAATGCGCGCGGGAGAAGTCATCACGGCTGAAGTTGTTCGCGTCGACTACAACATAGTTGTTGTTAATGCTGGTTTGAAATCGGAAAGTTTTATTCCTGTAGAGGAATTTAAAAATGATAAAGGTGAGATCGAGGTAGAACCAGGTGACTTTGTCAGTGTCGCTATCGAAACGTTAGAAGATGGTTATGGAGAAACGCGTTTATCTCGTGATAAAGCTAAACGCCTGACTGCATGGCATGATCTGGAAGAAGCTATGGAAAGTGGTGCAATTGTAACTGGTATGGTCAATGGTAAAGTGAAAGGTGGCTTGACGGCCATGATCAATGGCATTCGCGCTTTTTTGCCTGGCTCGCTGGTTGATATCCGCCCTGTAAAAGATACAACACCTTATGAAAATAAGGAAATGGAGTTCAAGGTTATCAAGCTTGA
>DOOY01000338.1 GCA_003514765.1 Nitrosomonas sp.
GCGCGCGGCTATACAGAACAGCCAGAGACATTTGTTAGGTAGGGGACTGTCAATTTTGCACGTGTCTAAAAGCTGGCAGTAAATGCAATAAAAGCGTTTCTATATTGTCGTGTATGCAAATAACCAGTGCGCGTTCTACATTGAAGTTGCCTGAGACGATCATACGCTGGTGGTTTGTGAATTTTCAGGCGTTGCGTCAGAGTCTGGTGCGGGTTTGGATGCTGTCTCAGGCAGGTCAAACTGTTGTTCTAATTCTTTTACCTTGGCTTCCAATAAGATCAATTTTTCTCTGGTGCGCTGCAAGACTTCCTGTTGTACATCAAACTCATCACGTGTAACCAGGTCCAGACGGGAAAAAACGCCCGATAATACTGCGCGCATATTCTTTTCGACATCCTTGGCGGGGCTGTTTTGAAGTATCTCGCTGACCTTTGAATTAATTTCTTCAATGACGTTTTTGTTAAGCATTTCTTTCTCCATGATTTAAATTGTAACGATCGATGAAATAGGGGGCGACTCTGACGTGGTAAAATCCCATTTTCCCCATTTTGGTCATCGGTAACCTGATGACGGTTGTTTTTTATGAATGTATTATTATCGATTGTTACGAGTTGCGGTTTTATTTCTTAATTAACATGAAATACATTAATCATCTTTGATCCTAACAGGATTTAGCAACAGGGTCATCTTTAGTCAATCTAATTTTTTAATTATCAGCATGAAACGTTTGCAATTGCTTGAAAACTGGATAGCACAGCAATTTCCTGAAAAATCGTTTACGTTGCAACCGGCATCTGCTGATGCCAGCTTCCGGCGCTATTACCGCGTTACACTGGATGATGAAACTTTGATTGCGATGGATGCGCCGCCTCCGCAAGAAGATTGTGCGCCTTTCGTGCAAGTAGCGCAATTGCTGGCAGAGACAGTACATGTTCCGGTAGTACGCGCAAGCGATATGCAGCTGGGATTTTTGTTGTTATCCGATTTGGGTGATCTGACTTATTTGCAGGCGCTGACAGATCGATCTGAAAATGCAAGGGGCCTGTATGCGGATGCAACTAAGGCGTTGATCGATATGCAGTTGATCATGCCACCGGATGGCCTGCCGGTTTATGATGAAAACTTGTTGCGATATGAGTTGAACTTGTTTCCTGAATGGTATATCGCCAGGCATTTGCAGATTGATTTGACTGCAAATCAGAAAGCGGTGCTTGAACAGACTTTTGTCCGAATTTTACAGAACAATTTGTCTCAGCCACGCGTTTTTGTACATCGGGATTATCATTCGCGCAATCTCATGGTGACGACACCTAACCCGGGTATTCTTGATTTTCAGGATGCCGTGCTGGGGCCTATTACCTATGATCTGGTTTCATTGCTAAAGGATGCTTATATTCGTTGGGATGAAGCGGATATACTTGACTGGTCCATTCGTTATTGGGAAGGGGCGCGCCGGGCTGGATTGCCGGTATCGAGTGATTTTGGTGATTTTTATCGTGATTTTGAGTGGATGGGCGTGCAGCGCCATATCAAAGTACTGGGTATATTCGCACGTTTAGCATATCGCGACGGCAAGCAAGCTTATCTGGGTGATATGCTTTTAGTCATGACTTACCTGCGTAAAGCATGTGAACGTTATCAGGAATTGCGTCCTTTCCTTAATTTGCTGAATGAGCTGGATAATAACGCATCGGAACAGAGAGTTGGCTATACCTTCTGAAGCCGCGCCTTATAGAGCCATGATTCTGGCTGCCGGTCGTGGCGAACGGATGCGTCCGCTGACGGATACCATGCCGAAACCACTGTTGCAAGCCGGCAAATGCAAGCTGATTGAATATCAAATCAAGCGTCTTGCGCAGGCGGGCTTCAGGAATATTGTCATTAATCATGCCTATCTCGGAGAAATGATCGAAGTAGCGTTGGGCGATGGTGCGCGTTATGGCATTCAGATTGTATATTCGCCGGAAAAGGTTGTTTTGGAAACGGCGGGTGGTATTACCAATGCACTGTCATTATTAACAGATGATGCGGGTAATCGGCCGTTTTTGGTAGTCAATGCGGATATTTATTGTGAATATGATTACGCGAGGCTTTTACCTGTTTTGCAATCCATGCACCAAAATAGTGCCAGTCGCCTTGTGCATATGGTTTTGGTCGATAATCCGGTGCATCATGCTGCGGGTGATTTTGCGCTCATTCATGACCAACTGGTATTGACTGATGGTGGTGATTGTCTGACATTCAGCGGTATCGGTGTTTATCACCCCTTGTTATTTGCAGGGATGAAACCGGGTATTCCGATTAAGCTTGCGCCAATACTGCGTAGTGCGGTCAACGATAAAAAAGTGACTGGCGAGTATTTTGAAGGTGTCTGGCTGGATGTGGGCACGCCTGAGAGACTGCAACAACTGGATAGACAGCTGAGCGCCCAGCAGGAATAGCGCGTAGCGCGCATTACTAAGGTTAAAAAAGAATTATGAATGATATTGAACATTTTGTAGCACGGCGCAAGCAACTGGCGTCAAAAATGCAGGGTGGTGTAGCAGTTATTCCAACCGCAACTGAACAATTGCGTAACCGGGATGTGCATTACCCTTATCGATTTGACAGTTATTTTTACTACTTAACCGGATTTAAGGAACCGGAGGCAGTTTTGGTGGTGGAGGCCGCGTCGGCACAAAAACCCGCCAGACATATTTTGTTTTGCCGTGATAAAGATGTGGAACGGGAAATATGGGATGGTTTTCGCTGTGGCCCGGATCTTGCCAAAGAAACCTTCGGTTTTGACGAGGCTTATTCCATATCAAAACTGGATGAAATACTGCCCAAGCTACTGGTTGATCAATCTGTTGTTTATTCACCCTTGGGACATAACGCAGCCTGGGATCAACGTGTTGCCGGCTGGATAAATAAAGTCCGTGCCGAAAGTCGAAGTGGCGTGATGGCGCCGAGTGAAATTCGCGATTATCGTACGTTACTTGATGAAATGCGCTTGATCAAGGATGAATTTGAGTTGCAGATCATGCGCCGCGCAGCCGATATCTCGGTACAGGCGCATTGCCGCGCCATGCAGACAACGCATCCTGACAAATACGAGTACGAAATAGAGGCCGAGTTGTTATATACCTTCCATCGTCATGGTGCGCGGACGCCCGCATATAGTTCTATTGTGGCGGGCGGTGCAAATGCGTGTATCTTGCATTATATTGATAATAATGCACAATTAAAGTCAGGTGATTTATTATTGATTGATGCCGGATGTGAACTGGAAGGATATGCCTCCGACATTACCCGCACGTTTCCAGTCGATGGCCGGTTTTCACCGGTGCAAAAAGATATCTATCAATTAGTTTTATCCGCGCAGCAAGCAGCCATTGACAAAGTCAGGCCGGGTAATACCTGGAATGATCCGCATGATGCCGCATTACAGGTATTGGTACAGGGTTTTATCGATTTCGGATTATGTCAGGGAAGCGTGGAAGATATACTGGAATCGGAAGATTACAAGCGCTTTTATATGCACCGAACAGGGCACTGGCTGGGTATGGATGTGCATGATGTGGGTGAATACAAACAACAAGGCGCGTGGCGCGGATTGTGCCCAGGAATGACGTTGACTGTCGAACCGGGGTGTTATATCCGGCCTGCTGAAAATGTGCCGCAACATTTTTGGGGAATTGGCGTGCGTATCGAAGATGATGTATTGGTTACTGTTGATGGCAATGAACTTTTGACAGCAGCGGCACCCAAAACAGTGACAGAGATAGAGGAGTTAATGCAATGAATGATGAACAACGCAGAATCATAATCAAAAGGATTTCTGGTTACGAACAGGCGGGGCCAGGTTCCCAAGATCGTGTGCCGGTATCCCCGATCAATCGCTGGGTTGCTCTAGCGATTATGATTCCGGTTTTAGCACTGATGGCGGTATTGGGCGTGTTCTTTTTTACCATTTTCGTTGCTTTGTTTTCCATCATGGCGGTTGTTGTTGGTGTGAGAATCTGGTGGTTGCGCAGAAAATTTAAGCGTGCCATGCAACAGGAGAAGACAGAACAATCAGGGCAGGCTGCCCAATCTTCAGAATCCATCATCGTGGAAGATGCCGAGATTATTGAAGAAACTACTGTCAAAAGAGAAAGTAAAAAACCACGCGACTAATCTTAAGCACGCTTCAGTGCTGACATGTAATCAGCCCTGAAGCATCGTTGAAGTTGAATTAACCGGAATATAGATAGTTTTCCAGTTTCACTGCCGACTTATTTCTTTATATCAGCATCCATGTTTTCTTGATATTGCTGAAAATGCTCATCACTGCAGAAGAAGCGTCCATTAAAACGTATGGCTTCTTCTTTTGGAATGAGAATCTTGCACACGTCGCAAGCCACGATATCACCTTCTGCTGCGAGCGGACTATTTTCATTATAGGTGTTGCTTCGTTTGCTTTTTTCCCTTTGCTCTTCCTTTTGGGCGGGTTCGGGTTCATCCGCTTTGTTTGACCAGGTTGCTTTCTGATAATTTGTTTCCGGTTGATAATCATCCGTAATATTGGTTTCTTCTCCGAGAAAAATATCTTTATAGCTCACGTAAATAGAAGCAAAAATGGTTGGAATCAGTATCACTAGGCCGGCGCCGTAAGGCATAAATGCAAGAATTGTAAACGTAATCAATAAGATGCCATAAAGCTGAAAGGGTATGATATTTTTCAAGCAGGCAAAAAAGCTTTTTTTCATTGCCGGAATGGGCTGCAGATTGTGAAATACGACCAATAACGGCGAAAACCAGGCAGCCATCATCAATGGAATGGAGAACAGCAAGGCAACCAGTGAGGCCGTCAACATGTTGTCCATAACGATCATTAATTCATTCTCATCTACTCTTTTTCCGTAAAGCAGCATATCGGTCATCTGACTGCCGCCGATCATCATCACCAGACCGATAATCAATACCTGGCCGATGAGATAGATTCCACCCACAGTAACCAGGGGTGCGACGTTGGTCTTAAAAGCAACAAACAGGTGAACAATTTCCAGTTGTTTTCCCTGATCTTGTTCGCGGCATCCGATCATAATGCCGGCCAGAAAAACTGGTGAGACCAGTGTAAATACAAATTGTCCCAGCATGGGAATCAGGGCGAGCGTCATGGCGATTAAGAGCAGGGTGAAGCAGACCAATACCCAGATCATTGGAGCCTTGCGGAACATATGAAAACCATTGGCTATCCAGTGCCATCCATGTTTTGCGCTGACTTGACGAATTTCCATTAATGTTTCTCCAGTTGTTAAGTTCGATATGACGATTTTATGAATTAATTTCCCTGGAAATCTTTAAATAATTGATTTCCTATATCCAGAGTTGTTTCAGTTTGTCGTGATTGATTGCATGATTTTTCAGCAGCACTTTGAAGTCATCCGGGTCTTTGGCATGTGTCAGTTCTCCCGGGCGCGGCAAATAATAGTCATACAAGCGGGAGATCCAGAAACGCAATGCACCGGCACGTAACATGACAGGCCAGAAATAATGTTCTGAAGGCGATAGCGGCCGCATGCTGTGATAAGCTTCGATCAATGACAAAGTACGCGTTTCATCGAGTTTTTTATTTTCGGTAATACACCAGTCATTCACAACTATAGCAAGATCGTATAATAAGCTATCGTTACAAGCAAAGTAAAAATCAATAACCCCCCCAATACTATGGTCTGTAAACAGAATATTGTCACGAAAAAGGTCGGCATGGATAACGCCTCTGGGAAGATTTTGCTGTTGGTGGCGGGATGACTGGAAGTTAAGTTCTTCATCCAGTAGTGTTTGCGCGTCTTGATCGAGAAATGATTTGATTTCGAGTGCTCTGGTTTGCCACCATTTTAAACCGCGGGGGTTTTCCATCCTGGCGGGATAGGTCTGACTACATAAATGCATTTCGGCGAGCATACTGCCAACTTGAATACAGTGCTCCTTAGTGGGATTCTCCAGCGATTTTCCGGGTAAACAAGTGACGATGGTTGCAGGTTTTCCATTTAATTCACCCAATAAACTATTGTTTAGCATGGGTACCGGATTGGGGCAGGGAATATGATGATTTGAAAGATGCGCCATGAGATTCAAATAATAAGGCAGTTCGGTGGCTGTTAATTTTTCAAATAGTGTCAGTACGAATCGGCCTTGGGAAGTGGTAACGAAAAAATTAGTATTTTCAATACCGGAAGATATACCCTGTAGCTTGATGAGTTCGCCCAGTGCATAGTTTTTCAGCCAGTCCGAGAGTTGATTTTCAGTGACAGGTGTAAAAACAGACATGCGTTAAAAGAAGAGGGAAAATAGAATAAGGAGTGCGGCAAAGTGGTTAAGGTGTATGAAAATAATTGGATTATATGGACTGGCCTTTTTCACCAATTCTAGAACTCCAGAATTCGCCACATGGGTACGCTGACATTGCTGCCCGGTTCGCCTGGATGTGCGTTCAATCGGCCGCGATTCTTGACCAGATAATAGGGAAAGCCTACGCGTGGAATCACCTTGATCATATAAAGCTCGCCATTGATGCGATGTTCTTCAATCGTATCTTCTCCGCGTTTGATAATGGTAATCTGAGGTTCGAGATCCGGATCGATTTCCATATCGGGGGGAAGTGGCGGTGGTGCAGCTAATTCCGGCAGATCGGAATCAGGTGATAATTCGGGTAACTCTGGAATTTCAGGCAGCGGTACCAGATTTTTGGGTATGTCGGACTGCGCTATCAGCGGCATGGCAAAGAATAGCGAAAAACAGAGCGATAACATCAAAAATAATCTGCGCATGGTGGTTCCAAGGGCTCTCGTAGGAGATTTAAGGTTTCGTATAATGTTATTTTACCTAAATTAGTGAATCTTGGTTACAGATTCAATTGAATTTCTCTTTCTTTAGCATTGGGCTCAAAACCACGGGTTTCATAATATTTAAATATAGCATTGACGACTTCACATGGTTCATCAATGACTTGGACGAGATGCATATCCTCGGGTGAAATAAATCCTTCCGCGATCAGGGTACTTTGAAACCAGTCAATCAGGCCTTTCCAGAATTCCGAGCTCACCAGAATAATAGGCATTTTTCGTGTTTTGCCGGTCTGTACCAGTGTCAGTGCTTCCATTATTTCATCCAGGGTGCCAAATCCGCCCGGCATGACGACATAGGCAGTGGCAAATTTAACAAACATATACTTGCGTGCAAAGAAGTGGCGGAATGACTGGCTGATATCCTGATACGCATTACGATGTTGTTCGTGCGGCAGTTGGATATTCAGGCCGATACTGGGAGATTTCCCATAAAAGGCGCCTTTGTTGGCTGCTTCCATAATGCCGGGTCCGCCGCCTGAAATTACCGAAAAGCCCGCATCTGAAAGCTGCCGGGAGATTTGTTCGGTCAGTTTATAGTGAGGGTGATTGGAATCGGTGCGTGCGCTGCCAAAAATGCTGACAGCAGGCTGAATCGTGTCAAGACGTTCCGTTCCTTCAACAAATTCTGCCATAATCCCGAATAAGCGCCATGACTCTTTAGCGGACCATAGTTTTTCAAGTGACATTGTCATGGCTGGTTTATTTTGCAGGCTCATAGGAACTCTTTTTAAATGAAAACATTACTGCTGGTTGACGGTTCATCCTATCTTTATCGTGCTTACCATGCTTTGCCGGATTTGCGCAGTCATCAAAATAAGCCGACAGGTGCTATTCATGGCGTGCTCAACATGCTGCGTCGTTTGCACAAGGATTTTCACGCCGATTATAGCGCGTGTGTGTTTGATGCAAAAGGTAAAACTTTCCGTGATGAAATTTATCCCGAATACAAAGCGCATCGCCCGTCAATGCCGGCTGATTTGGCCGCACAGATTGAACCTTTGCATGCCTGCATTGAAGCCATGGGGTGGCCCATCTTGATTGTTGATGCGGTGGAAGCGGATGATGTAATCGGAACGCTTGCCAAAAAGGCTGTTGCTGAGAATAAGCGCTGTATTATCTCTACGGGGGATAAGGATATGACGCAGCTGGTCGACGCTCATATCACACTGGTCAATACCATGAGCAATGAAGTTCTCGATGAGGAAAAGGTTTATGCCAAGTTTGGTGTTAAACCTGAGCGTATGCTGGATTATTTGATGTTGGTTGGCGATAGTGCAGATAATATCCCGGGTGTTGAGAAAGTGGGTCCTAAGACTGCTGTCAAGTGGCTTACACAGTATGGTTCTCTGGATAATCTCGTTGCGCACGCTGATGACATTAAAGGTGTGGTGGGTGAAAATTTACGCAAGGCAATAGGATGGTTTGAGACTGCGCGAAAATTGGTTGCGATCAAGTGTAATGTGGAATTGCCGGTAACGGTCGCTGATCTTGCACCTAAGCCTCAGGATACCCAACGGCTGGCAGCATTATATGAAGAATTGAGCATGAAAACGGCGTTGCAGGAATTACGGCAGCAAAGCGGTGCGGCCTCAGCTGGAACAGGCGGTGACAGTGTCCAAGATTTGCAAAACTCCCTTGCGGTTAATTATCAGACTATCTTGACTGAATCGCAATTGACAGAATGGATAGACAGGCTGAATAAAGCATCTCTGGTTTCCATAGATACTGAAACAACCAGTTTGAATCCGATGCAAGCACAGCTCGTGGGCATTTCGTTCTGCATAGAAAGCTTGCATGCCGCCTATCTTCCGTTAAGGCATCAGTATATCGATGTGCCACAGCAATTGCAGTTGGATTCTGTGCTGGATAAACTCAAACCCTGGCTGGAGAGTCCGGATAAATTTAAATTAGGGCAGAATCTAAAGTACGATAAACATGTTTTTGCCAATCATGGAATTTATCTAAACGGTATTGAGCATGATACGCTATTGCAATCTTATATACTCGAATCGCATAAGCCGCATAATATGGATAGTCTTGCGCAGCGGCATTTGGATATCAAAACCATCAGTTATGATGAAGTAGCCGGGAAAGGCGCGCATCGCATCACATTCGATCAAGTGCCGATTGAGTCGGCTACAGTGTACGCTGCAGAAGACGCAGACGTGGCGCTTCGGCTTCATCAGTTTCTTTATCCAAAGATCCAGGCCGATTCTCGGCAGGACCATATTTACCGTAATATAGAAATGCCGGTTATGGCGGTTCTTTTTGAAATGGAACGCCAAGGGGTTTTACTGGACCAGGCGCTATTGCAACGGCAAAGCCGGGAACTGAACGAAAAATTGAATGATTTGGAACAACAGGCATTTTCAATCACCGGACAATCCTTTAATCTCAATTCACCAAAACAGATACAGGAAATATTATTCAGTCAGCTTAAATTGCCTGTGATCAAGAAAACGCCGAAAGGTGTACCGTCTACCAATGAAGAGGTGCTGCAGAAATTGGCACTGGATTATCCTTTGCCGAAGATTCTGTTGGATTATCGTATGCTTGCCAAATTGAAGTCAACTTATACAGATAAATTACCACAAATGATCAACCCGGATAGCGGGCGAGTCCATACCAATTATGCGCAGGCTGTTGCTGTTACAGGCCGCTTGGCCAGCTCCG
Organism: Nitrosomonas sp.; assembly: GCA_003514765.1. Lineage (GTDB taxonomy): Bacteria > Pseudomonadota > Gammaproteobacteria > Burkholderiales > Nitrosomonadaceae > Nitrosomonas. The sequence continues at coordinate 9,546 of DOOY01000338.1, forward strand.
ATCCCAATTTGCAAAATATTCCTGTGCGTACTGTTGAAGGCCGCCGTATTCGTGAAGCGTTTATTGCGCCAGAAGGCCATCAAATCGTTTCGGCCGACTACTCGCAAATTGAATTACGGATTATGGCGCATATTTCCCAAGATGAAGGCTTGCTTAAAGCTTTTGCAGATGGGGAAGATATCCATAGCGCCACCGCATCTGAAATATTTGCTCTGCCACAAAGTGAGATTGATCAGGAAAAACGCCGTTATGCCAAGGTGATCAACTTTGGTTTGATTTATGGCATGTCGGAATTCGGTCTGGCAACGCAACTGGGTATTGAGCGCAGTGCGGCGCGTGCTTATATGGATCGATATTTCTCGCGTTATCCGGGTGTAGCGGATTATATGCATCGTAGCCGGGAAAGTGCAAAGGCGTCCGGTTATGTTGAAACAGTGCTTGGGCGCAGGTTGTGGTTGCCGGATATTGGTAATGCCAATGCCAGCCGCCGACAGGGAGCTGAGCGTGCAGCCATTAATGCCCCCATGCAGGGGACAGCAGCTGATATCATCAAGCTTGCGATGATTGCAGTGCATCAATGGCTAGATGATGCAAAATTACAAAGTAAATTAATTATGCAGGTGCATGATGAACTTGTTCTGGAGGTGCCTGATAATGAAGTTGAAACGGTCAGATCAAAACTTCCAGAATATATGGGCGACGTTATTAACCTGGATGTGCCACTATTAGTTGAAGTGGGTATGGGTAAAAACTGGGAACAGGCACATTAACTTCTATGGCATGCCTGTTCTGCTTGCAGCAGAATCGGCAGAGGTTTTTATTCGCGTGTTTCAACCTGCATTAGTTCTTCTGGTTCAGTCATAGTCGTGCTTTTAACTTTGCGTCTTTGGCGTTTTTGCTGAGGGGGTTCGGTATCGGTCAATTTTATTTTTTCCGGAGG
>DOOY01000098.1 GCA_003514765.1 Nitrosomonas sp.
CACGCTCCACCATCCCTTTGCCCAGGATAGGTAAAGGACTTGCAGTGCAGGTTACGACGATATCATGCAATGCCAATTGCTCAGGCAAATCAACCAGCGTAATCGCCTTGGCGTTGAATCGCCTGGATAACGCCTGGGCACGTTCAATGGTTCGATTGGCTACCGTGACCTGTTTAGGATTTCGCGCAGCAAAATGACTTGCACACAAATCGATCATTTCTCCGGCACCAATGAACAGCACGCGCTGCTCGCTGATTTCACCAAAGATACGCTCAGCCAGGCGTGCCGCGGCGGCAGCCATTGATACAGAATTCGTACCAATTTCGGTTGATGTGCGTACTTCTTTGGCGACAAAAAAAGTTCGCTGAAATAATTTATGCAACAGCAGGCCTAAGGTACCTGCGCTCTCAGCAGATTTAACTGCGCTCTTCAATTGACCCAATATTTGCGGCTCGCCCAGTACCATTGAGTCCAAACCGCTCGCAACCCGGAATGCGTGTTTGACGGCTTGTTCGCGCGGAAACTTGTAAAGGTAAGGATCCAGTTCCCGTGTTTGTATATGATGAAAATCCGCAAGCCAGTGCATCGCTTCCTCCGGTTTGTCAGTACTGCAATAAACCTCTGTACGATTACAGGTTGAAACAATAGCCGCTTCTTTGATGGGATTACGTCCAACCAGATCGTGTAAAGCATGTTCCATCGCGTTTTCAGGAAAAGTAACCTGTTCACGCACATCCAGAGGCGCAGTATTATGATTAATACCAAAGGCAAATAACTGCATGTAAGTTAATGTATGTGTAAGCAACTGGCTGAGAATGAAAAGCTCACGATTATAATATTAAGTGTGTATAAATACTATCCATGTGAAACATTTGTCTGTTTTATTATTAAAGAGTTCGTCTAAAATCCTTATTTTTAAAGGATAAAGCTAGCTCCCAACTTTGTGTACAATCTTTCCGCAATTTGATTTATTTGACAGAAAACAGCGTGTTTATGAATTTATCTTCTGCAAAACAATCATCTGTGCAATATATTATTTTGCGGGTATACTTCGGCTGCTAACGATGTTCAGGCTAAATACGCTTATCCTGAATATCTCATTTGAATTTTATTTTTTTTGAAAAGCTGTAGTAGTGAAAATACCAGGAAAGCTACAACTCATCATGGAGAATTTATGAACAAAAATATAATTTGTGTCCTTTTATTTTTAGCACTGAGTATTCCATATACTGCTTTTGCAGAATCTGAAGAAGATACAGCAGAAGCAGTTGATGAAGCACAAACTTCAACTGAAACTGAAGCAGATAAAGAAGCCGCATTAGAAAGCGGTAATGGATGGAAAACCGTATTTATCGCCGAATTGGGAAATTCCGGGAAAAAAGTACATATGGTACTTGTTGAGCAAAAACGTCATACTGACAAAACACTTTACAGCAATGCAATCAGTCGTATTTGCCAGAATGAAGATGAATTCTGCAGGGTACGCTTCTGGAGTAACGCACGGTATATACCCGAAAGAGCTGCACTGACAGCCGAACAAAATAAACAACTGAAAGTCGATTATCTACACAATAAAGCAGCCGGCATCAGAGAATTACGCTGGTCTTGCGGAATAGATCCAAACAGTCAAAATTGCCTTCCTTAGGCGATATCATTCATTTTTCTAAAATTTTGGAAAGCTAAAAAAACGGCTGTATGTTTAGATATCAATTTTATCAATATCTTTAATAGCCGTTTTTCAACAATTTACCAATCCTGACTCCAGGCCAATTTTAGATATGCAGCGCACGATTGTTCGCACCCAGTGCAGCCTCATGTATCACTTCAGATAATGAAGGATGCGCATGTACAATACGGGCAATATCTTCACTGCTGGCAAAAAATTCCATTGCCATCACCGCTTCTGAAATTAATTCAGACACATGTGGACCGATCATGTGAACACCCAGTACACGGTCATTTTCAGCGTCCGCCAGTACTTTGACAAATCCAGCCGGGGCGTTCATGGCACGTGCACGGCCATTGGCGATAAAAGGAAACTGTCCTACTTTATAATCAATACCCGCCTTTTTAAGCTCTTGTTCATTTTTACCTACCCAGGCAATTTCGGGCGCAGTATAAATTACCCAAGGAATAGTATTAAAGTCAATGGCTTCGGTTTCCTGACTATGTCCTTTCTCGCTTGCTGCAATCGCTTCAGCAACAGCTATACCTTCTTCCGAAGCCTTGTGCGCCAGCATGGGGCCGCGTACTACATCACCCACAGCAAAAACATCCGTCAAATTGGTACGGCAATATTCATCCACCTCAATAAAACCCCGCTCATCCAGACTAAGGTCGTTTTCATCTGCTCCTAAACCCGATGTATTTGGAGTGCGTCCCACGGCAACAATTAATTTATCGACTTCCAGTTTTTGCGTGTTACCGTCTGCATCTTGATAGTTAACGGTTACACCTTTTTTGTTTGCCTTGATTGATTTGATTTTAATACCTGTATGAATCGCCAGGCCAGGCTCCTTGGAAAAAATTTTTTTAGCTTCTTTTGCAATCTGTTCATCAGCAGCCATCAGAAATTCGGGCATCGCTTCTAATATTGTGACTTCAGAGCCCAACCTGCGCCAAACGCTGCCCATTTCAAGCCCAATTACGCCAGCGCCGATCACACCGAGACGTTCTGGCGTTTCAGATAACGCTAATGCACCGGCATTATCCAGTATCATTTCATTATCAATTTCAACCATAGGGAGTTGGCGCGGCAAAGACCCTGTCGCCACAATCACATGCTTGGCCTGAACAGTCTGGGTATCATCATTACCTTTGACTTCTATACGCCAAGCCTCGTCAGTTTTAGACCGTTTGAGTAGCTTGCCTGTGCCGTGAATAGATTTGACTTTGTTTTTCTTGAACAGCGATGTAATCCCCGCTGTAAAAGTTGTCACAATTTTATCTTTTCTTGAAATCATCGCAGGCACGTCAACTGTAGCGCCATCCACTTGGATACCATGTGCGGAGGCTTTATGTTTAATCTGAAAAAATTGCTCGGAAGACTCCAGCAATGCCTTGGAGGGAATACAGCCGACATTAAGACAAGTACCGCCTAAACTGGCCCGTCCTTTAGAATTTTTCCAAGCGTCAATACACACCGTGTTCAACCCTAACTGCGCACAGCGTATTGCTGCAACATAACCACCCGGTCCGCCGCCAATTACGGCGACGTCAACTATTTCTGACATATTCACTCTTTTGTTTTAATTAAAATCTGCTGTCTATTTTACTAAAGTTTGCAGGATGGAAAAGTCATATGAAACAAATAAAATAGAAAAAAATGTCTTTAACAGGTTGTTGAAAGACACAATAATCAGGCGTCAGCTTGCGAACTCACAACTTCGACTTCATCAATACTATGAATGGTAGCGCCCATGGAACGGATGGCTTCTGTTACAACATTAAATTGAATATCATCGCCATCAATGGTCAGTAGCGTTGTTTCAGTTTGCTCATCCACTTCTACAACGCAATATTTAATGCGGCAACTTACGCACCGTTCAGCTA
>DOOY01000257.1 GCA_003514765.1 Nitrosomonas sp.
CCTTTTTATGTTGCCTGGACTGAAGGTAAACTGACTAAAGCGCAATTACGCCATTATGCTGAACAGTATTTTTACAATGTATTGGCGGAACCCACTTATTTGAGCGCTGTGCACTTTAATACGCCGCATTTCAGCTCCGATACAAATGCAGGCGATATCAGCGTGCGCCAGGAAGTGTTGAAAAACCTGATTGATGAAGAACATGGTGATACGAATCATCCGGCTTTGTGGAAGGCTTTTGCATTTGCATTGGGTGCCGACGATAAAAGCCTGACCAATGCTAAAGCATTGCCGAATACCGAAAAGCTGGTTGCAACATTTCGGGATATTTGTTTAAATCGCCCGTTTTATGCGGGCCTGGCTGCATTGCATGCATTTGAGTCACAGGTTCCTGATGTAGCCGCAGTCAAAATCGATGGCCTGGCTAAATTTTATGGCATGACCGATGCGAAAGATTATGAATTCTTTTCGGTACATCAAAAAGCGGATGTCTATCACTCGCAGGCTGAATGGGATTTAATCGAACGTTTTGCAGATACTCCTGAAAAACAGGAAGAAGTGCTTGCAGCAACCCGCGAAGCTTGCAACGCATTATGGGGTTTCCTCGACGGTGTTCATGAAACCTACTGTGCAAACTTAACCTGTGACGCATCCAAGGAAGCAGCAACAGTGCATTAAAATTAAAATGCCACATCTGCTTTCCTTAGAGTAGGTGATACCAAATAAAGTAAAAAGGCCTTGTTTATCAGCCATCGAAACGGTTGATAAACAGGGCCTTTACTATTATGTTTTGCAATAAAAGAATTAAGAATCTTTACGCTTTTTGTCAGCGTCTTCTATTTCATCACTGTTATTTTCTGATTCTATAGATTCTGTTTTTTCAGCGGTTGCTTCAGTTTCTTTTTCTGCGGACGCCGATACAGTTTCGTCATCCTCCTCAGCTTCTTCAGCGGCTTTACGCACAGCTTCTTCCGCTTCCTCTTCTTCCGCTCTACGCGTGTTCCACATAAAATAAATAGCGCCCAAAGTCACTATCACAACCGGCATGACCACATAGGAAAACAGGGCGGATTCAACAGTGATATCTTGTGATGCTGGCGGTGGTTTGGTTGCGATCATGTAACCATGCAGCATAGCGACACCAATGACAGGCACAAGTGCCGCGATAAAACGATTGGTGATCAAGGGACGGACCGTGAACATATTGAGAATGTTCGATCCGTAATAACCAACAAAATAAATGAAAATATAAAAAAAGATGGCGCCCATAAGTTTTCCTTAAATAACTGACTTGTCACACTTATTGTTCAAATTGATTTTAAATAATTCAGTGTACTTGAGGGATCAGTTGTTTTTATGTTTTTTCCAGAATGGCAAATTTTATGGCAGTAAGACCTTGTTACACTTCGATTGCCGTGTTTAATGATACACAACAACTTGTGAAAAATCACGATTAGTTTTTTCATCAACGACGAAATCAAAAACAAAGTCAATCGGCTTTCTGCCAGCGCTTGCCCATCAAGTAAACGGCTTCCACCGTACGATCGTCAGCAAGTATCATAAGTGCGAATAACCGGTCAGCCAGTGATTGCGTTTTTTGTATACGAAATTTTAACAGCGGCGTTGCTTCAAGATTTAACACGATAAAATCACCTTCTTTACCAGGTTGCAATGAACCCAGTTTGTCATCCAGATAAAGTGCGCGCGCTGCACCCAGGGTGGCCAGATAAAATGCTTTGAAAGGTGTTAAGGTGATTTCATTTTCGGGTGCTTCGGTATATGCCTTATGCAGTTGTACAACCTTGTAGCCTTCATTGAGGGTCTGAAACATGGAAAAGCTGGTGCCAGCGCCAATATCGGTACCGAATCCAAGATGGCAATTTCCCTGGTGTGCTTTTTTGAAATTAAACAGCCCGCTGCCAAGAAACAGATTCGATGTTGGACAAAAAGATATGGTTGCTTCTTTTTTCGCAAGCAGGCTGAATTCTTCATCCGTCAGATGAACGCCATGTGCGAAAATCGCTCTGGGGCCGATCAGACCAAAATCGTCATAGATACTTAGGTAATTTTTTGATGCTGGAAAAAGCTGCCTTGCACGCCTGACTTCAGACAGGTTTTCGGATACATGCGTTTGCAGGTAGATACCGTCACACGCATGATACAGTTTTGCAGCTACAGCCAATTGTTCAGGACTGGAAGTAATCGCGAAGCGGGGAGTAACCGCATACTGGATGCGGCCTTTGTTATGCCAGGCTTCAATTAGTGCTTGGTTATCTATATAAGCCGTCTGCGGTGTATCCAGTAAATAAACCGGCGCATTGCAATCCATCATGACTTTGCCGCCGATTATGCGCATATTCAGCTTTTCAGCTTCTTCAAACAAGACATTGACTGAAGTTTTATGCACAGTGCCAAAAACCAGCGCAGTGGTGGTGCCGTTGCGTAGCAATTCATTGAGAAAAAAACGGCTGACTGAACGTGCATAGGACTTGTCAGAAAAATGCGTTTCAGTTGGATAAATGTATTTTTCCAACCAATCTGTCAATTGTTCGCCAAATGCGGCGATGACTCCGGATTGCGGATAATGCGTGTGAGTATCGATAAAGCCCGGCAAAATGAATTTGCCGCTGTAATCTAAAATTTCATGTGCAGTAAGCTGATATTTGCTGCGCATCTCAGCTGCATATCCGACATCAAGAATATGACCGTTATCGTTCAGTACCAGGATACCGTCACCATAATACTGATAGGCATTTATTGGATCAGTTATCGCGCCCGGATCTTCTGTAAGAAAGAAAATAGCGCCACGAACGGCTTTAGGTGAATGGCAATTCCGCATTGATTATTACTGACACTTTCAGACTTAATTCCGGGTGTGGAAACTTGCATGAATTATGCGGTTTTTAATTCGAAGTTAAATTTTGTTTTGTAACGAAGGGACTACACATAAAATTTGATTTTTATTTCTCCGTATTTATTTGTCTTCAAAGTTTTGATACCAGGTAGCATAAATTTCATCCGGCCATAAAGATTTAATCCATACCACGACATCATCCACCTGCTGTTCCGTCAGAATACCCTCCCAGGCTGGCATGGAACTGATTTCAGGTGGACCGCCCTTCAAAATTGTTTTTTTCAATACTGCTGTCGAATGATGCCATGCATGCGCAGTGCCATTTAGAGGAGGGGGTGGGAATTTTCCGTCTGCGTTGGGTTTGCGCCAGTCAACCGTTCCTTCGGCATTTTTTCCATGACAATTTTCGCAGTTGGTCTGAAAAACGCTTTCCCCTCGTTTTATCTGATCAACATCGAAGTTTCTGACGATCTGTTCGGTATTCCGGTTCAGAATATCCTTAAGTGAACGGGATTCAGATTGCGTGCTTTTATCACAACCGGCAAATATTAAAAGACCGAATATCAACAGAAAAAAACGGATTGACATAATGAACAGACACTAATTTTTTAAACGCATGATAGAAGACACACCTGACGGTTCGGCATTCGTTTCAGGTACGGACTCAGGTGCCGGTGATACGGACTTTTTAGCATAAGGATCGTACCGTTTGTAAATTTCCGCATCTCTGCGCGTATCACCGGGCGCATTCACCTTAAGAACATTGTATGGATCGCTGCGCCGTCCTTCCATGCCTGGAGAACCGTGAGGCATATCGGGTACGGCAAGCCCGAGTGCATCCGGTTTTTCTTTGAGAAAACGGATAATATCAGGCGCCGGTATATGACCTTCCATCACGTAACCATTGACCAAAGCCGTATGGCAAGATCCGAGCGTTTCAGACATGCCTACTTTTTTTCGGATTTCTTTGTTACCGACATCTTTGGTAACTACAGTAAAACCATGATCACGCATATGGTCGACCCATTTGGAACAGCAGCCGCATGTCGGACTTTTATAAACTTCAACAGTTGTTGTAGCCATTGCATGTGAGGCAATGACCAATAGACCTGCAGCTATAATTGAACAGGTTAACAGGGTAGATATCAGTGTTTTCATTTCTTCTCCACGTAAATTATTCCGCGCATGCCCTTGGAGTGACCAGGCAGGGGACAGGCGAATTCAATCGTGCCTGCCTGATCAAAGTGCCATATAATTTCCTTTTGTTCGCCCGGCTCCAATTGAATCCGCCCGGGCTCCGAATGGTCTTTGTCAGGGAACATGCGTCTCATTTTAACGGCTTTTTTCAGATCTTTCTTGGTTCCAATAAGCATTTCATGTCGATGATCACCGCGATTTTTTACGACAAAGCTAATTGTTTCTCCTTGAGTTATCCATATTTCATTAGGCAAAAACATGTAATCTACCTGCGTCAGTTTAACAATGCGCGTAACTTTACTGGCATCGCCTGGTTCGCCAACGCTGTCTTGTACATTTAACGCCGCATGCGGTGTATTTGCAAAAGTATTGGTTGAAAACAAGATCAATATCACCAGTGGTATAATCAGGACGGATTTGATCATTACAATTTCCCCATGAATTATTCTGGATTTTTTTCATCAGCCCAGCATTAGAATGGGCCAATGCTAAATTGTTCCTGTTATTTTGTCTATTATACTGCACCTACTTCATTCATATTCCTGATAATGCTAGATAAGAAAACGCGTTATAACGCCAACAAACTTCAAAAACGATTAAGACGCCAGATAGGTACGGCTATTGCGGATTACAATATGATCGAAGCGAGTGATCGTATTATGGTTTGCCTGTCTGGGGGTAAAGACAGTTACGTATTACTGGATATGTTGTTGAGTTTGCAAGCACACGCGCCTTTACAGTTTGAATTAATCGCCGTGAATCTCGACCAGAAACAGCCTGGTTTTCCGGTTGAGGTGCTGCCGGGCTATTTAAGTAAAATTGGTGTGCCTTATCGCATTATTGAACAAGATACCTATAGCGTCGTCAAACGTGTTATCGCTGAAGGTAAAACAACATGCAGCTTATGTTCACGATTGCGCCGCGGTGTTTTATATCGTGTCGCCAGTGAATTGGGTGCAACGAAAATTGCTCTGGGTCATCATCGTGATGATATCTTGGAAACGCTTTTTTTGAATATGTTTTATGGCGGTAAACTCAAGGCTATGCCGCCAAAACTGGTTAGTGACGACGGCCGGCACATTGTCATTCGTCCGTTGGCATATTGCAGGGAAAAGGATATTGCAACTTATGCCCAGACCGCTGCTTTTCCGATTATTCCCTGTAATTTATGTGGGTCGCAGCCGAATCTTCAGCGACAGGTCATCAAGGAGATGTTGCAACTATGGGATAAGCGCTTTCCTGGTAGACTGGAAACAATGTTCAGATCGATACAGAACATTCAATTATCGCATCTGGCCGATACCGCAAAATTTGATTTCAGAGGCCTGAAAACGCAAGGTATTCCCTATGAAGACGGCGATATGGCATTTGATGAGGAAGTTTTCGAATCGTCTATTGAGGAAATGATTGCTCCGATGCTTGAAAAAACTGAAAACTCAAATTAAATGCCAGAGACGCTAACGGTTCTGTGCTGGTGGTATCCATTTGAATGTGGCTGCTACCAGGCTTGCAAAAACGATATATACCGTCGTGAAAACATACTCTGGAAAACTATAAAAAAGAATCTTATGCACCCAGTGCTGGATAAAACTGCTTTCTGTTTCAACCTGACGCAGCGAATTTTCAAGTGCAGTAAGCGGACAAACGACACCCAACAAGGATTCGACAACGACAAATAAAATGGCTCCCAGGTGAAGATAGCGGAACCATGGATTTCTGGCAAAAGGACGTTTGAAGTAAGCGCCAATCCAGATTAACGGCAGGCTGCCGACAACAAACAGCACATAAAGGAAATGAATAATCAATACAACATCGGCAAGTGGCATCATGTTATGCCTGTATCAGTAGTTATTGAAATTATCCAAACCGGATATTTAAAAACTTCTGAAGTTGATCACAGACTGCTTTGTTCTGTGATTACTGAGTCATTTTGCAGTAACGGCTTAATAGATTTTTCCATTGTTTTTTTATGAACGCGGCCTAAAAATGTATCGGTGATATTTCCCTGCCTGTCGAAGACAACAGTATAGGGTAATACCGACATTTCGTTGCCCGCAGCTTCTGCGAGCGACATTGCTCCAAGACCACCAATTAAAACAGGATAATTAATTCCAAATTCCTGGCTGTATGGGACGACCTTATCTTCCCGGTCAATGGCGATGCCGATAAAAACTAAGCCCTGGCCACTATATTGATTCTGCAATTCGATAAATTCAGGAATTTCCTCCCGGCAGGGTGTACACCAAGTTGCCCAGAAATTAACCACAATGACATTTCCCTGCCATTGTGAAACGGATTGGGTAACGCCTTCAATATCCGGAAGACTTGCTGATAAAATAGCTTCTGCGCCTTGCTTGCTTGTTTCTTCAGGCAATGGCGGCTGAGGGCTATCCATAAAATGTGCGCGCAGCCAGACGCCAGCCGACAAAGCAACGATGGCTGCAGCGAAAAATAAGATGATATGGCTCAATTTTGGCATTATTGATGCGTCCTTAAGAAAAATCAGTATTATATGAATTGTGCTATTGAAATACACTAAATACAATAAATAGTTACAGTCATAAGGTGTATTTTGCCTTCATGACTTTTCCTGTTTACTTTTCTCGGAATATCTTGAAAGATAGCTGTGGAATTTGATTTGATAAATGGTCTATTAGATCAATACCGCATTCAAAACAGTCAGAAAATCATTTTTATTCAGAAAGCCGATAACCCGGATATCGGGTATTTCGTTACCCTCGCGGTCAATAAATAAAATACCGGGTGGCCCAAAGAGATTAAATCGTTTTAACAATGCGGCATCATCCACTGTGCCATGCGTTACGTCAACCTGAAGGAGAACTACATCTTTCAATTTGGCTTTCACCTTTTCGTCCGAAAGTGTGAAACGCTCCATTTCCTTACAGGAAATGCACCAGTCGGCATAAAAATCGACCATGACATACTGGTGGTTTTTTTTGGCTTCAGTGATATGTGCGTCCAGCTCGGCAATGGTTTCAATCCGCTGAAAAGGAATATGACTATTTGCATAGTTTGTTTCTCCACCGCGCATTGCATCTGAAGAAGCGATATTAAACTTGGACAAGGGTTGCAACACATCTCGACTACCCGATAAAACCCCGATCAATAATGCAACACCGACCAGCAATGCAATAACCCCTATACCTTTGAGAAATTTCCTAAAGCCGGAAGCGCGTTCTGGTAAAGGATCTATTGCATACAGGTATATGGCCGAGATAATGAGTAACGCCGCCCATAGCAACATATGCACGACTTCATTGACAACCGGAGAAATCAGCCAGATTGCGACAGCCAACA
>DOOY01000045.1 GCA_003514765.1 Nitrosomonas sp.
TTGAAGTGCGGTGAGTATAACACCCCCTAGTCAATACATCTCAGAAATCCAGATCACACATATTTGACCCAGGCACACTTAAATTTACGTTTACTTGTGTGTTATCTCACAGAAGCATTTCCTGTCTTTAATTAGACTAGCACACCATCAATTGAGTAATGACTTACGGCGTACAGGATGAACCGTCACACGGCGCGGCACGCAGCAATGGCAGGCCCGTTGGCAAATACTTCAAGCGGTGACGGCGAAAACTGCCTCGCCAGTAAGCTGAAAAGCTAACTGAACGCATCATGGCTCAGTTGATGGCATGCGAACACTGTGTTTGATTGAATAGTTATCAATTCAATACAACATGGCTGTTTCTTGAAAAAATTCTCATTAATCTAAAGGAAATCTGATGAAATACATCCAAACGCTTATTGTTGTCTGTATGCTTTTACTATTGATCGCTGGAAATACCGCCGTCGCTGCAAATGATTATATCAACCACGACACGCAACGGATTGGAATGGCCACAAGCCAGAATAGAATAAGCGCTTCGGGAAACGAGTTAAAAAGATCGAACGTGAAATCGGAATCTCAAGAATCCTGTGTTTCTCACGATATGGATGAACTTGATTCAAGTGGCCGGTTGAAATCCGGTAACAAAAAATACGACCCGTCACAAGCTTGCTGAAGTCATCATATCGCAATAAAGGTGATGTTTTAGCGTTCAATAAAGATCAGCAGTAATGCTTTAAATAAAGCTATACTTTACATCACCTTTTCTATGATAAATTTAAGCAAGTTGCTATTTATGATTATTTGTATAAATCTTTATCTCAGGAGGCTGTATGCAGTACCGAAGACAAAAGTCCCTTGCAGTTCGACAAGCTGCAGCTGAACTCGCAGCAGCGCGCGTCCATCCGGCTCATTATAGTAACGGTGATGAGAGCCGCTTCCGTTTCGAGAATATTTCCGGTGACAATGACCCGCGTGCAAATAACGCGCCCACTTACGTTGGTAATTTTACAAAATGCCTGCCGCATGATAATGATGGCTTTTTGATAAACCCATCCGATTATGACGACTGGGTTCGCGCCACTGACTCGGGTGAGCAAAGTGAAATTGCCGGATTACGCATTGGTCCCGGCCCTTTTCAACCGAATGGTGATTTTGAATACGCCAATCCTGCGAATCCAAACTCACCGCCTTTACTGAACTGGTCGCATATCTATACCGACCCACCCGCACCCGGCTTACGTGCCTGGGAGAGTCAGGGAGCAGGCCTGACCTTTGACCTGGAAGGGCCCGATGCGCAATCGGTCACGATGCCGCCTTGCCCTTCACTGGATAGTCAGGAATTGATCGCAGAAATGGCAGAAGTTTATTGGATGGCGATCTGCCGTGATATTCCTTTTCGTAATTGGGCTACAAATGCAACACCCGAAAGCGCACGGAATTCTCTGAAACGGTTCTGGTGGTTTCGCGCTGACCGCACAGAAGATTTAAACAGTGTAACTGACCGGCTGCCCGGCTCCCTCGCGCGCCGGCGTATTTTCAGTGAAAACGGCGCCACACCTGTTCCCCTGGAAAAACTGTTTCGCGGCGTCACTCCCGGCGAACAACTGGGTCCCTACATCTCGCAATTTCTATTGATCGGCAACACCGGTATTGACAACGCGCAATCCATTACCGACGGACAAATAGCTTATGGCGCCATCCGTGCTGATCAACGCGTCCGAATAGCCTGCGAAGAAGTGGACTACATGCAAAACTGGAATGAATGGCTGGATGTACAAAACGGCGCGGATGTGCGCGGCCGTGAAAGTTATGAAACCGGTTATCGTTTTATTGCCAGGCCGCGTGACCTTGCGACTTATGTACATCATGACGCCTTATATGAAGCCTATCTCAACGCCTGTCTAATCCTGCTGGGTCTGAAAGCACCTTTTGACCGGGGTCTGCCATTCCAGCTGGCCGACTATAAAGACAAACAGCAGGGCTTTGCTCAATTCGGCGGGCCGCACATTCTGACACTGGTAACCGAAGTGGCAACCCGGGCCCTAAAAGCTGTACGTTACCAGAAATTCAACATTCACCGGCGTTTGCGCCCCGAAGCAGTCGGTGGCTGGTTGTATCAGCGCCGTCACGGCAACGGTACAGTCCGGGATCGCCTTGCAGCATTGACCAATATGGAAGCTGCATTTTCGGGCAGCTCCCAGCTTGCGAATGTCATTGAAGACCGGAATGGCGCAAAAGATAACTGGCTGCTACCGATGGCTTTCCCGGAAGGCTCGCCAACCCATCCATCCTATGGCGCGGGACATGCAACTGTAGCCGGTGCTTGCGTCACGATTCTCAAGGCCTGGTTTGATCATGGCTGGGAATTGAAGTCCGGCGGATCACGCTTTGCTTATGAAGCGAACGCCGATGGCACGTCATTGTTTGACGTCAGCACCATTTACCCCGGCACACTGACGGTCGAAGGTGAATTAAATAAGCTCGCCGGCAATATTTCTATCGGCCGTGACTGGGCCGGCGTTCACTACTACACCGATTACATCGAATCGTTACGGCTGGGCGAACAGATTGCACTAGGCATACTGGAAGAACAGAAACTTACCTATGGTGAAAACTTTTCGCTGACGGTACCTTTATTTGACGGCACCAGTGTCCGCATTTAATCTGAACTATCAGCGCTTCACCGTCCGATCAACAAAAAACTCTGAAAGACGGCACCTGAACAGGTCTGGAAATATGGCAAAATTGTGGTCATTTGATCAATCAATTTGCCAGACTGCCGGTTCGGGTGCACCCGCCAGCAAAACAACCTGTTTCAACCAGATTGAACTTTTTTAACACTGCAGTGGCGACGCAGACAGTTATTCAGCCGCCTGTCAAAGATTAAAAAAACAGATAAAGAAATTCAAACTGAAACACCACTGATGATTGCCCATAATTGACGCGCATGCTTTATCTTTGCTACGCTCGCAACAGCCATATGATTTTAGACGCGTAAATTTCACACACCCCATGCCAACAAACATGACTGCTGCTGCAGAAAATCACTTGAAAGATTTTTTTAAGATTTCGAAAAAAATCACGGGCAGGATGTTATCTCAACAATCAATTGCCTGTTTTATGGATATTGAGTACTTAACAGACTGCATGCGCACAGGCCTGTTTTTGTTACAATTCCCAAAGAAACAATAAATAACGCTCAATTAAACCTGATTTACCAATGTCTGCCATGTCTGAATTTCTTTTGGTCTATCTGGACGACCAGTTTGTCCAAAGCTGCACATTAATCATAGCTTTGCTATCGCTGCGGATTTTTTTCGTCTACCTGATCAAGCGCAACAGAGAGATTCTGACAGAAGGCCACCGGCACTGGATTACCAGTGTCAAAAATTTCAGCTGGCTGATTATCGTTCTTGGATTGCTGGCGATCTGGTGGCCGGAATTAAAAGAGTTTGCTTTTTCCATTGCCGCTGTAACGCTGGCGCTGGTCATTGCGACGAAGGAATTGATTCTGTGTTTCAGCGGTGCCATGCTGCGCGCGGGTACGGGCGCTTTCACTATCGGTGACTGGATAGAGGTGGGATCACATCAGGGCGAAGTCATCGACTACAACATGTTCTCCACCACACTGCAGGAACT
>DOOY01000287.1 GCA_003514765.1 Nitrosomonas sp.
TTTCCTGCTGATCTTTATAGGTCGGCACACGTTCAAGCCAACCCAACGGCGTCATCATCGACAGCAGCAGAAATAATTCGGCGTGCGCAGGTACTTTGGACTGAATAAACAAAACAGCTTTTGACGGATCAACGCCCGCAGCAAGCCAATCGATCACCATATCCGAGACATTTTTCTCGATAATTTCCGGAGAATCATAATGGGTCGTTAATGCATGCCAGTCAGCAACAAAAAAAAGGCATTCATATTGTTGTTGCAATTCAACCCAGTTTTTTAACACGCCATGATAATGCCCCAAATGCAGATTGCCTGTTGGGCGCATCCCCGATAAAACGCGGTCAGCAAACATTTTTGTGTCCTAATATATAAACGTTACAAGTTTAATCTGTTTGTTTAGCAGGCTGTTGGAAGCTTAAAATTGAAACAAATGGAACCAGACTAGACATATAAGCCGAAAAAAGAAACCATCATCAATTTGATAAATGTGATCAATGGCCAAATAATGAAACCCAGAATACCGCTGATTAAAAGCACCAGTAATATCATAAAACCATAAGGTTCAATTTTGGCAAAATGGTATGCAATCCGGTGCGGCAAAAGACTCACGGCCATACGTCCCCCATCCAATGGCGGCAACGGCAACAGATTTAACACCATCAGAATCACATTAATCTCTATACCTGCAATACCCATCAATATTATGGGCTTGGTAAAATCATTGATGGGCATGATCATGGCAAGCTTGATCACCAGCGCCCAGATTAAAGCCATGAACAGATTCGCTCCCGGCCCAGCGGCTGCGACCCAGAGCATATCCTGTTTGGGATGGCGCAGATTGGCAAAATTGACAGGTACCGGTTTGGCCCAGCCAAAAAGAAAGCCTGCTCCCATCGTCAGTTTACTGATAATAAACAACGTAGCCGGCACCAGAATGGTACCTATCGGGTCAATATGTTTTGCCGGATTCAGACTGATGCGTCCCTGATTAAATGCGGTAAAATCGCCAAAATGCCTGGCCACATAACCATGCGCAGCCTCGTGCAGGGTAATGGCAAGAATAACCGGCAAAGCATAAATCGCGATTCCCTGAACAATACTGTCAATATCCATCTTCAATTCCGAAAGGTTCCAGATCACCTTTGCCTGCCCGTACAAGCACGGGCACTTCATCCGTCAGGTCGATCACCGAAGTCATCTCCAAACCGCAGGAACCGGCATCCATCACCAGGTCAACCTGGTGCTCCAGACGCTCTCTGATAGCTTCAGCATCATTTGAGGGAAACTCATCATCCGGCAATATCAGTGTCGAACTCAGCAGGGGCTCATTCAGTTCTTCCAATAACGCCAACGCTACGGGATGATCAGGAATGCGCAAACCAATTGTATAGCGCTTCGGATGCTGCAAGCGGCGCGGCACCTCGCGGCTGGCCTGTAATATGAACGTATAACTGCCCGGCGTATTCGCCTTGAGTAATCGATACTGCGCATTATCGACTCGGGCATAGAGCGAGATTTCAGCAAGATTTCTGCAGACCAGTGTAAAGTGATGCTTGTCATCTACCTGGCGTATTGTTCTGATACGTGACATGGCGCTTTTATCGCCAATCCGGCAACCCAGCGCATAGCAAGAGTCGGTCGGATAAACAATAACACCGCCGTTATGTACAATATTGACGGCCTGCTTTATTAAACGTAAATGTGGATTATCTGTATGTATCGTGAAAAATTGAGCCATAAAGCCGAATTTTGATATCTAATGCAATGTTAAGAGGCTGCGGCATTCTCAGGTACTTTCCAATCATGCCACACCGGCACGCACCCTGCCGGCAGCTCGGGCAATTTACCCAAATCATAAAAACTCTCATCCGGCCCATGAAAATCCGAACCGCATGAAACCAGCAGCTTTCTCATTCTCGCATGGCCGGCAAAAATCTCAACCTGTTGTTGCGTATGGCTGGCACTGATCACTTCCAGTCCCGTACCACCCAGCGCACAAAAATCATCGAGCAAATCATTTAAAACATTTTTCCCTAAATTATATCTGGCCGGATGTGCGATAACAGCGTTTCCGCCGCTGCCGGTGATCCAGTTCACCGCTTCACTGAGTGCAGCCCACTCATGGTGCGCATAGCCCGGTTTTCCTTTAACCAGATATTTCTTGAAAACCGATTTCATATCCCTGGCATACCCGTTCTCAATCAAAAAGCGGGCAAAATGCGTACGGCCGATTAAACCACGCGCCCCTACATGTGCAAAAGCCCCTTCAAAACTGCCATCAATACCTACTTTCTCCAGTTCAGCCGCAATATTCCGGGCGCGTTGCGTACGTCCGTCGCGAATCGCGGCGAGTCCGTCAAAAAGCGGTTGATAATTCGGATCAATATTTAAGCCGAGCACATGAATTGTGCGTCCACGCCAGCTGACAGAAATTTCCACACCATTGATAAATGTGATATTTTCCTCGGCAGCAGTCATGCAGGCTTCATCCAATCCGGCAACATCGTCATGGTCCGTCAACGCCAGTACTTTTACGCCTCGTTGAGAAGCGCGCTGTACCAGTTGCGCAGGCGTTAAAACGCCGTCAGAAACCGTGGAGTGGCAATGCAAATCAATATTGAGCATGCAGGTTTTTTCGGTGTATAAAGGAAAGGACTCGCATCATAACAAATTAACCCAGCGAAGATAAATATAATACCCGTCATTCGATAAATTTAAAAAACAAATAGATTATATCAAATGCTTGTACAAGGAACTCGGAATGCACAATAATTTAAGTATGTGGCACCACCTTACCGCAGCACCCCATCGCAGTTTGTTTTTAGCCGGCGCACTGCAAGGTGTGTTTACGCTCGTCTGGTGGCTTTATGATCTGGCCGGGCGCTATGCGGTTTTTGGCACGCTGTCGATCTGGAGCATTGCGCCGACCTGGGCGCATGCTTTTTTAATGATCTACGCTTTTTTCCCATTTTTTATTTTCGGTTTCCTGTTTACCACCTACCCTAACTGGATGAATGGAAAAAAAATCACCGTGCGCGCCTACATGACAACCTGCCTGTCAATGGTTGCAGGTGTCGCTTTGTTTTATACTGGACTGTTGCTTGGCAAATGGTTGGCCATGCTGGGCGTCCTCGCCATGCTGGCTGGTTTTGGCAATGCTTTTGTCGTATTGCAGCGTGTTCTGATTGAAGCCAGCGGTCAGGACAGGCGTCATGCGATTGTCGCCAGCACGGCGCTGTTCATGGGCTGCCTGGGCATGGCGGCTTATTTGCTCTGGTTGCTGACCGATATACATTTTTTGCTGGATTTTTCACGTCATGCGGGCATCTGGTTTTTTCTGGTGCCTATTTTGCTGACCGTTTCACATCGCATGATTCCTTTTTTCTCCAGCCGGGTGCTGGAGGATTACGTCCTCGTCAGACCTTACTGGATACTCTGGGTCATGCTCGCGTGCGCCACCACACATGGCTTGCTGCAGCTACTGGAAATAACGCAATATCTGTGGACGGTTGATCTGCCACTAGCGCTATGCGCACTGTATCTGTCAATCAAATGGGGATTTTTGCGCAGCTTCCAGGTCAGTCTGCTGGCCGTTTTGCATATTTCCTTTGCCTGGCTCAGCCTGTCCATGTTGCTGTACGGAGCACAAAGCCTGATCTTTATGTTAACCGATAACAACGTGTCGATATTGGGCATGGCGCCATTGCATGCGTTGGCTATCGGCTACTTTGCCAGCATGGTGCTCGGCATGGC
>DOOY01000129.1 GCA_003514765.1 Nitrosomonas sp.
GCACTGCTGGAGAAACTTGCCGGGTCAGGCGTTCATCTCGACGCAGTCAGCGGGCAACTGGAAGCAGAAGGAGTGCAAAAATTCATTGCCCCTTATGACAAACTACTGGAACGCTTGGACCAACGTCGATTAGAGTTTGTCAGGCATGCGCACTGAACTGCAGTACCTTCGATAGTAATGCCGAAGGAAAAACACAAATGTGCTGTGGTCAAAGTATGGCTGGCTTTAGCCAGAACCGAACCTGCCGGCTTTAGTCGGCAGGTTCGGTTAAAAATTATGACGAATCCCCACTGTC
The DNA here is from genome assembly GCA_003514765.1 of Nitrosomonas sp. Lineage (GTDB taxonomy): Bacteria > Pseudomonadota > Gammaproteobacteria > Burkholderiales > Nitrosomonadaceae > Nitrosomonas. The sequence continues at coordinate 296 of DOOY01000129.1, forward strand.
CAAGTATTGCGGTCACGATCGGTCGCGCTGTTTTTGTCTTCTACATTTACATGCTGATAGCCGCCAAAGATGCTGGAACGCTTACTCAAGTCGTGAAACGCACCAACGGTAAAATTTTCAGCCTTACGGCTGGCGAAGACATCCGTGCCATCAGCGTCGGTCATGCCTCCTTGTACGATTAAATTAGTATTGCCCCACTTGTATTGCCCACCGGCATGCCAGGCAGAGCCGTTGCCGCCTGGGTTCATTGCGGAATTACATTGTCTGGTAACATCATTAATAGATCCCAGAGCGGCCGCGTCGGAACAAGTCGCCGCGCCGAGTGCGTCACTAACATATTCATACTGCCCCTGAAGACGAAAGTTTTTATAGGACCAGACTCCACCGACCCGGCCTACCTGCTCGGTTTTTAGATTAACTACAGATATATTTTTCTGTTCTGTGCTGATGTTATCCCTGGAGTAACCGCCAAAAACGTTAAACCTGTGCGCTTGAAAAGCGGCGGCATATTTGGCGGCAACCTGGAAGTCCCATTCACCGTTAGCACCACCTGTATTACCAACATTGTTGCCAGTGCCGCCAAGGACACCACCAAGATTGGCCTCAAGGCGGTTTGCATCGCCAGGCATCAGCATTGCCGCAAACGAGAAACCATTTATTTCTACGGAATCAAAGCGCACGACACTGTTAACAGCCGTGTATGGACCTGCGCCTAGACCATTGGCGCTTGCGATCATGGTGCCGCCACTGCCTGCAGCTTGTAGTGTGGTGTAAACAAAAGGATCAATCGTCCATCCACCTGCAAAATCAGCAAATGGAGAATGAATCCGGCCAAATATTATTTGCCCCCAAGAATCGCTGGAAAGTCCAACATATCGTTCTCGAGCGCCGCCAATGTTCCCGCTTAAATTAAAACCGGAATCAATAAGAGCGAGCGCTGTTATTCCGTTTCCCAGGTTTTCAGAGATTTTCAAATTCCATGATGAATAAAAGGTTGGATCATCTATTGATGATTGGCTGGAGATACCTTCGATATCGATATTGCTATATTCCGATTGAACGCGGCCTCCGATTATTAAATCCGCCCCATATGCGGAAGTAATGATTGCAGCAGTGAGCGTACTGGTTATCACTATGATTATGGAAATAAGCTTTTTTTTCATGGTGAATTAACATGTTCCTGATTTAGTGAGTTAAATTTTAGTTGTCATGCCGGCTGTTTGTCGTATTGGCCGCGAAACGAAGCCGCTGCGTAGGCAAACAGATAGCATGAGCGCATGAATACGCATCTGCGGAATAACTTGAAACATATTAGAAATGGTAAGCGCTACTTATTGCGAAGCAATAAGCAAGACTTCAAATGATTGCTACAAAGAAGTTGTCTGTGGACTAAATAAATATTAGTTAGTTGTCATTCTTCGCGTTGCGCAGAGCTTATTGATGAGCGTAATGGCGGAATACTGTTTTTTCTCTTTACGCCCTTTCCCCGCTTGATCGTATAGTTCATTAATTTGTATAGCATGGTCTTGTATTTCCACCTGGGCGGTATAGGCGTCGTAACCGAAGTCATTGCCAAAATCGATCCAATCGAGCGGCACCGAAAATTCAACCCCGTGATGAATACGCTGCGCACTAAACCCGGTTTGCGGGTCCAACTTACGGGACAACTTGATCGGTTCAGATAACGTATTATGTGCAGATTGAATGGCGGCGCCCTCATACATCAGGATTTTGTCTTGCTCGGCCTTATTTACAGGGACGAGAAGGGTATAAGACTTCCCGTGGGTGATGTGCAACAGGAGATAGTCGCCGCTTTCTCCGCCGGTTCGTTCTCCTCTGGTTTTGATTTGAAATACCAGGCTGTCCGGCAAGGCCTGCGCCGTGACGCGCAAGATATCGAGTTCGGGCGTTAAGGCCTTGTCCATATAAGAGATTAAGATGCGCGGATCATCTTCATTACTCATAGCCAAGACCGGTGGAATACCTGCCAACATGAAAACAATCAAGAGCAGTGCGTGTTTACTCATGATTTGAAAAATTCCCGGTTTTCGCGGAGCATTTTTGCAATATCACCGACGTCTTCCAGCGCATCAAACAGCACTCTTATTCTTCCTTCAGGATCAATCAAAAAGGCCGTGCTACTGTGATCGACTTGGTAATTGGCCTGATTTCCCGCATTTTTGGTATAGAAAACAGCTTCTGCGCCAAATGCGGCCTTAAAGCGTTCCAGATCTTCACCTTCCAGGCGTAAATAAGAGAGGTTGGGATCGAAATTTTCTGTATAGCTGGACAAGACTGTTTCGGTGTCCCGGTCCGGATCGACTGTTACGAAGATCCCGCCTAGTTTAATGTGTTCTTCTGCGGCGGCCTTCATGAGAGCGGAAAAATTCGCCAGTGACAGGGGACAGACGTCCTTGCAATGCGCAAATCCAAAAATAACCAGCTTCCATTGATCGCTGTCTTCTTTATTGCCTGCTTGTTTCAGGTGGGCGACCGATTCTTTTTTCAAAAGCGCTGGCTTCGGCAATACGACAGTCAGAGCCGCAGCATTGGACTGGACAAACAGAAACAGCAGCACGGCTGCAACGAATGCGTAATGACTATATAAAAAACTGTCATGTTTCATTTCTATGTATTCCTTTCTTTTCAATTTTATTGGCCGTATATTATTTCCAAGTTGTTGGAGTACCGGCCCAGTTTCGCTTTCTCATAAATAGTGCATTACATTTACGAGAAAGCGTATACATGGGTCGAGTTGCCTTTTACAGTACGACGTTTAAAGATCCAGGCAGATGTACATTTTGTGGATGGAGCTGGCACCAGATGGTAAAGGCACCGGCTTTGTCCGCCATGAAGGTAATAATCTTGGTTTCTCCTGCCTTAATTACTTCTTTAATGCCATAGGCATCAATAGAAAATCCTTCACTGATAGGAGATTTGTTCTCTACTTTGATCGATACAGACGTCCCTTCGCGGACAGTCAACGTCTCAGGCTCATTTAACACATTGAAGGCACGAATATCCTTAACGGTGACACCTTCAATATTAAGCTCCGGGATTTTGGTGTCATAAGCGTTTATGACTACGGTGAAGTTTTGTTTTATTTGTTTAGTGTTTTCTGCCTGTGCGGTACCCATTAACAATCCAAGTAGCAACAGGCTTAAAAACA
>DOOY01000137.1 GCA_003514765.1 Nitrosomonas sp.
CGATTGCGATAGGGGTTACCGCTTTGCTTGCAACAGTGCTTTCAGAGCGTATTCATCCGAAACTCGGATTCTGGTCTTTGCCAGTCCTTGTATTGATCGGCGCGGGTAGCGTGCTATATTGGTATTGGGGCGAGCAACAGGGTGCCGGTAATTTGAATTTTTATATTGTTATTCAATTTTATTCATTATTGCTGGTGGTGCTTTTGAGCTTGATTTTACCATCCCGTTACACGCACGGAAACGATATTTATAAAATAATCGGACTGTATGCTATAGCTAAACTGGCGGAAATCCTGGATCATCAAATTTTCGACTTTGGTCATGTCATTAGCGGGCATACAGTCAAACATTTGCTTGCGGCATGGGCTGTTTGGTGGATAGTGAGGATGTTGCAGAGAAGAGACTATATAGTCGACAGCAACAGGGTTGGTAGAATCGGCGTGTTAAAGTGAATCCATTAATCATGGCCTGACTTTACGCGTATTGTTTAGGGACTAAACACCTGTTGGGTTGCATGAAAAGCTGGGCTGGAGCATCAATGTTTCAGGTTCGATGATCGTTGCTTTTATATTAGGCGTGATTTTTATGATTGTCGGTGGATTTATTATCAAGTTTTCTATTGATTATGCTTTTACAAAATATCGATTTTCATATTATAGAGATAAGTTTTCTTAGGCTACCTTCACTTATAATCGTTTGGAAGAAGAGCAGCATTTTCTTTTTACGCAAATTGAGGAATTCGATCTTCGGGAAAGTACAGAAAGGCAGCGGCGAAGCCGATTCCGGGTTGGAGACATGGAAGTAAGTCAATACAAAAAATCTGATAAGCAGGAAATTTTTATTCGCACCAATACAGAAGTTATAACATTGAGAGAACTGCAGGCTGATATAAGTCATTTTCTGAGAAATGTTTTTTATCAGAATCTTGTAAAAAATCAACCGCGTTAAAAATGGGATGTTGGATTTGGGTTTCTATATGTGACTGGAAAGCTGAATGCACGGTGGATGAGGTGTATTCCATAACCACCGCACCGTGAGTAACGCAACGACTGCCGGTATCAATGCATTACGACAGAACGAAGAGCAGCCAAGATGCTGCTCTTTGTTTTGGCTGATTTAGAATTGACCTTCGTGCATGTAAGGTTGCGACCATAAAATTACTTGCATGAGTACTGATTTACGCCATGCATCCTGCATTTTGTCGACATCTTCACTGGAATGACCGCCTTTTTCCAGGAATGGCCGCAATGTTGTGGTAATGGGCACTTGCAACGCCAGGATGTAACGCAGATTGATGATAGGCACCGCATCCACATTATCGGTTTTATTCTTTTTGATACTGTGGTGACGCAGGCCGATTTCATACTGGTAATTCAGCCAGTCCTGGTCATAATTGGCATTTGCGGTATCCAGAATCCACTGGCCAAAACGCTTGCGGACAGCACCGAGATAATCCATGTTCGGTTGGTTATCAGACTTGTTGGTAAAATAGTGCAGCAGAAATGGCGTGGATCCCACAAAGCCGTACCAGACATCCAGAATTGGTTCAACCTGGTCTTTCAGGATATCGTGTGACATTTTTAAATAACGCACGTCTTCATCGCCAAACAAAGTGGCTTGTTTAAGCTTGGCGAGATCATCCATAGACAAGGGTGATTTTGCAACTTCGGCGCTGCCGTAAGTATATCCAGGGATATTGGTTGTCATAAGGTTTCCTTTCTGTTGATTTACTTTTGATGAATGTTGAACATGTCGGCATATGTAACAGTCATAATGGTTGCAGTATGCATCGTTGAGTTAAGCATAGTATTCCGATGCGGATCCCAAAGTCCACGATCAGAATAGTTGCTGCGCACGATTTTACCGCATTGGATTGCGAATGAATATAGCTTCGATTTGTGTTTGTACATAATGCTTTGAGTAGTATTTAACTGGCTGGTCTTCAAAGTATTTGTAGACAGTGTCAACCGATTCTTGCATTCGCAGCGAAGGGTATGATTGCAGTCGATTGTTATCTGCAATTGGAGCAATTTTATAAAAAAGGAAGGAATAATGAAAAAGCAATTTTTAGTGCTGTTAACCAGTGTTTTTCTGGTTGTAATCTCACCGTATTCATTTGCAGAAAAATATCTTGGCGAATTTTGCTGGCAGGTATTTAATGAATCCAATGAACCTTGGTGGAAATACAAATTCGGCGTCTATGAGAAAGAAGGCGGGCATTTTGTTTTGTTTGGCTCGGTGGATTACGAAAATACCCTCTCGGCTTCGCATGGTAATGCTATCCTTGCCGGTGACAGCGTTAAACTGACCATTGTAAGTTCAGACCACGAAGAAGGCATTGAAGTCTGGGCGGAAACGTTTGCAGCAAAATTGAATCCGTCAACGCTCAGTGGCACATGGAATGCACTTGAACTGGTGCAGCGCGATAATGAAGAAGATGTGTTTGGGGTTCGCCAGCGTGGTTCGATCAATTTGATCGCCTGTCAGTAGCTTGAGTGAGGCCTGTAAATATTGCAGAGTTGATGGGTTGAGTATTCCGGATTGTACGGTTGGTAGTCTGTTATGATAGAACATTCATAAAACTAAGAATAAGCATATATGCGTGATCGATACGAATGCATAACCGGCACTTCGATACTTTAATCATCGGTAGCGGATTGGCCGGTTTTACCCTTGCCCTGAATCTGGCGCAAAGTCGGCGCGTAGGCATTGTTACCAAACAAACGCTGAATGACAGTGCCAGCGGATGGGCCCAGGGCGGCATTGCCGCGTCCCTGTCAGCGGATGATACGCCTGAACAACATGTGCAGGATACGCTGGCGGCCGGTGCAGGGCTTTGCGATGAAAAGACAGTTCGTTTTGTCGCCGGACATGCGTCGGAGGCTATACGCTGGCTCATTGAACAGGGTGTTGAGTTTACCCGGGACGATAATAATGGTACCGGTTATCATCTGACGAAAGAAGGCGGACATAGCACGCGGCGCATTATTCATAGCGGCGATGCAACGGGTAAAGCAGTTCAGCAGACCTTGATCGACAAAATACGCAGCTGTTCGAATATTCAGATCCTGGAACAGCATATCGCGATCGACTTGATTACCAGCGATAAGGTTCGTGGTATTTCCGGGAAGGCAGACAAACGCTGTCTTGGCGCGTATGTTCTGGACAGAACTAAAGGCCGCGTGCGCACATTTACTGCGCAAAATACGGTGCTGGCGACGGGCGGCGCAAGCAAGGTTTATCTGTATACCACCAATCCCGATACTGCAACGGGTGACGGCATTGCCATGGGATGGCGCGCGGGTTGCCGTGTCGCCAATATGGAATTTATTCAGTTCCATCCTACCTGTCTTTATCATCCGCATGCCAAATCGTTTTTGATTAGCGAGGCCGTTCGCGGTGAAGGCGGTTTGCTAAAATTGCCTGATGGTAACTGTTTCATGACCAGACATGATGAACGTGGCGAACTGGCGCCACGTGATATTGTCGCACGCGCAATCGATTTTGAAATGAAAAAACGCGGATTGGATTGTGTCTACCTGGATATTTCACATAAACCCGCCAATTTTCTGCAACAGCATTTTCCCACGATTTATGCGCGTTGTCTGAATCTCGGTATTGACCTGACGCGAGAACCCATACCCGTTGTACCTGCTGCGCACTATACCTGTGGCGGTATTCTGACTGATCAGCGCGGCCGAACGGATTTAAATAATCTGTACGCTATAGGTGAAACAGCACATACCGGATTGCATGGCGCGAATCGGCTGGCCAGCAATTCTTTGCTCGAATGCCTTGTCGTTGCCCGTGCTGCCGCGCAGGATATCCAAGACCAACCCGCTGTATCAGCGCTGAAAATTCCAGACTGGGATGAGAGCCGGGTAACCGATGCTGATGAAGAAATTGTCATTTCACATAACTGGGATGAACTGCGACGCTGTATGTGGAGTTATGTCGGTATTGTCAGAACCACCAAACGTCTGCAGCGCGCGCAACACAGAATTGATCTGCTGCGTGAAGAAATAAATGAGTATTATACGCATTTTCGCGTTACCAGCGATCTGCTTGAATTGCGTAATTTGGTTGACACTGCCGACCTGATCGTGCGCAGCGCCATGATAAGGCATGAAAGCCGTGGACTGCACTTCAGTAAAGACTATCCGGATACATTGGCGTCCGCGCAAAATACTGTTTTGCAGAAACCGCTGTAAGCGCAACTCTTAGTCATCAATCAGAATATGGCCAAAGAACGCAAAAATGCCGATAGCAATACCGGTGACAAATTGCGCATGCACGACGTGAGAGAATTTTTTCAGTTCCGCAGGTGAATACCGCCAAGTCAAAAACAGGCCGAATAATCCTTGCCAGATCACCAGTGTGAGCAATGCCGGGAAAAAAAGGATATGGCTGTAGCGGGAAAATCCCATTAGTGAGATATGGAGCAGAATGAGGGCTATGGCTGCAATGCCGAAGTAGACATGTGTGCGGTTCATCCAGACCAGCAGCCGGTTTAATACAGAAGAATTAACGGGCGGCACATAATCCGGCAGCAAACGCTGCGCCAGCTTTCCTTGTCCCAGCACCAGTTTCATAAAGGTGCGAAAATAGATAAACGCCAGTAAACCCAGGCCGGCTTTTCCAAAACCCTCGCCGATCTCGGAGAGGAAGGTTTCACGCGCTTCCGGAATAGAATGAACCGAATAGGCATAAATGAAATAAATCAGAGAAATCAATGATACGGTCGCGGCATAAATCAGAATGTGGCGGATGTTTTTAACCGATTGCTGCATAAATAAGGAAACGGGTTGTTGATTGATCAGGGTAATTTCAGCTATCGGGCTTTATGGCCAAATACCTTGAGCACTTTCCAGTTGAAGTCATGCATATGCACTACATCATCGTCCAGCGCCAGGGATAACGCACCCTTGGCTAACGGCTGCAGATTCACATTAATTTGTTTAATTCTGGTTTCGTGCGACATGGCATGCAAATCGTCCGTCATTTCCATAGAGTGATGATCATGAATTGGTTCCATACTGACAACCAATTGTGTAATGGTATATTCGCTGTTGCCATTGTAAATACTGCCATTAAAAATACCCCAGCCGAAGCCGGCGTCAATTTTGAGTGTCTGGATCGTTTCTTCGGGTAATTCAAACGAACAAGGTTGTGCCGATGCGGATTGTTGGACGCATGGTGCGGCGGCAGGAGATTCGCCGGCTATGGCAGGATGCAAAACGGGTAGTAATACCAGTATTGAACATGCGCATAGATACTTGATGAAGTCGGGTAATTTAATCATTGAGTGTCCTTAAATCAATAAAAGTCTTAAAAATGACTAAAAGAATTATAATTCTAATTTGCAGCAACTTATTTTCTATTTTATGTGTCGCGTTTGCCAAAATGGGCACCAGCAGCAACAGTTTACTAATTGTTTACACCCTCTGGACGCACGTAAAATTTATCGAAGATTTTTTATGTTCTATCGTTTAACCTGAGAAAAGCAGCAAATCAGAATAGATTTTGAAGAATAGACGACAATCCTATTATGTGCATGTTTCCACTTTAAACCTGGATGTCCTTGATGTTCATGGTATTTAGAAGGATGCCGGGATTGTTGTTTCTTTTTTCAAGAAGCCTTTGCTGAGAAGGGCGGTGTTTGAAAAATACTGTTGGATGATGGTTGGTTTAAGCACCTGTGATCATATTAAAAGCGCTGCGTGCCTGCCGTTATTAAGAAACGGGAGAATTATCGTGGCGTTGTTGCTTGTAAGCGCTGACGGTAATCGATTCCCGGAAGGGATTGGTGTTTTCCTGCAAAAACTGTCCGCCATGACTGCAATTGCTGTAGAAAATTCTCTCAATCAACAAAGAATAAATGAAATCAGCTATCAGGATGTATTTACACAGGCCTATAACCGCCGATAGTCTGTGGTGAAAAAGAATTTGTTGTCGCGTTGCTTGTAACGAACTTTAGGTTGTTCATGAAATAGCCGAGCGGATAAAGCTTATGTCGTGCAAAAGCAGGCAGAAGCCAGATTGCAGTTTGTGTTGCTTATCTAATGTCTGTTTTTTGGAGGGTATAATTGCTCATGAATCCTGTGTAATTCAGATATTTCCATCATCGCCTCTATGGGGAATCCCGTCCTTCTTCGATCTCTGGTATCAACCAGTAATTTTTCGATAAAAGGATAAAACTCATCATATCCCCAATGCAGTTCTATTTTTTGAGCGACATGTTGATAATCTGTATCAAGCAGCGATTCTTTTTCACCCAGATAGGTGTTAAATTCTTTTATTAATTTCTTCAGAGCCATATTTTTCAGTAGATAAGTAACCAATGTTTAACATGTTTGCGTTCATTCTAAAGTCAATTACCCAGATGCATTGTAGGTATTAACGGGGTGAATGCCACTCTGATCTTGAAAAAGGTGCAATCCTGGATTTGAGCTGAACTGCTCGGGGAGCGCGATTGTGGCAAGGAGGCATTATTCGAGACGGATTTTTATGGTTCCCTGCACGGAATGCTTAGGAGCCGTGAAGAAAT
>DOOY01000088.1 GCA_003514765.1 Nitrosomonas sp.
TCGGTAACGAAGTCATCGAATTCACGGATGTGTCCAAAGCCTATGGCGACCGGTTACTGATCGATAGCTTAAACTTTCAGGTACCGCCCGGTGCGATTGTCGGTATTATCGGTCCGAACGGCGCGGGCAAATCTACGCTGTTTAAGCTCATCACCGGGAAGGAACAGCCCGATTCAGGCGAAGTTAAAATCGGCCCCACCGTCAACATTGCCCATGTCGACCAGGCGCGCGATTCCCTGGAAAACGACAAAACCGTATTCGACGCCATATCCGGCGGCAACGACCTGCTCACTGTCGGCAAATACACCACTCCTGCCCGCGCATACCTCGGCCGTTTCAATTTCAAGGGAGGCGATCAGCAGAAAATCATAGGCCAGCTCTCCGGTGGCGAGCGCGGGCGCCTGCATCTCGCGCAAACACTCATATCGGGCGGCAATGTGTTGCTGCTCGACGAACCGTCTAACGATCTCGATGTGGAAACCTTGCGCGCACTCGAAGACGCCCTGCTCGAATTCGCCGGTTGCGTCCTCGTCATATCGCACGACCGCTGGTTCCTCGACCGCATCGCTACCCACATCCTTGCCGCCGAAGGCGAATCGCAATGGACGTTCTTCAACGGTAACTATCATGAATACGAAGCCGACAAGATCAAACGTCTTGGTGAAGAAGGCGCAAAACCAAAGCGGATACGGTACAAGCCGATTAGCCGGTAAGATCAAAAACGGATGCGCCAAGAATTTATATATCTGTAAATCCGTTGCTGAATAGCGCGAAATGAAATACAGAAAAATTCTGGTATTTGATGGTTGAAAAAATTGAAAAACATGAATATTGCCCGGATTGGAAAAGGCTATTGACCTGGAATGCCAAATTTGTTCCGACAAAAATTTTAAAGCCGTATTTTTCATTTTCTGAAACGATTGCCGAATATGGCACATTCGGTAATCTACAAACAATACTCCGCAATCAGCTCAGATAAAATATCCACGCAAGGCTGGATATTCGATAGCTCAAGAAATTCATCAGGCTGATGCGCCTGTGCGATATTACCAGGACCTAGAATGACGGTATCGATGCCCAGTTGAGTCAGGTAAGGCCCTTCGGTGCAGAAAGCAACGGCGTGCGCGGGGGCATGGCAATAGTGTTCGCAACTTCTCACGATGGGCGAATCAATGGGCGTGTGCATCGGCGGCGTGCCGTGTATCAGCGGAAACAATGTCCAGTTGACACCAGTGCTATTCAGCGCCTTTTTCAGGCGCACATGCAATTCTTCGCGTAACGCGTCGATATCCATGCCCGGCAATGGACGCATATCGAAATGCACTTCACACTGGTCGCAAATGCGATTGGGATTGTCCCCGCCATGTATATGGCCGAGATTGAGCGTGGGTACCGGTACGGCAAATTGCTCATCCCGGTAGCGGCGTTGCAAATCCATGCGCCAATCAAGCAGTTCGCCAAGCACCTGATGCATATATTCCAATGCATTCAGCCCCAGTGCTGGATTGCTTGAATGCCCTCCCTGCCCTATTAGTCGTATGCCGTGCATTGATATCCCTTTATGCGCGTTTACCGGTTTAAGTCCGGTCGGTTCGCCGATGACCGCGCAGCGCACCGGTGGGCACATTCTTTGCAGCAGCATTTCCGCACCTTCCATTGTGCTTTCTTCATCGGCAGTGGCCAGTATAACCAGGGGTTGTTTGAATCGGGACACATCAAGTCGTTTAACGGCTTCAATGATCAGTGCAAAAAAACTTTTCATGTCAGTTGTCCCAAGCCCATACAGGCGATTGTCCTGTTCGGTCAACTGAAACGGGTTATGATGCCAGAATTTTTCATCATAGGGTACGGTATCGGTGTGCCCGGCCAGCATCAGACCCCGGTTCTTCTCTTTATCCTGGACAGGCCCTATTGTTGCCAGCAGGTTTGCCTTATGCGGCTGTTTCAGCAGAGGTATAATTTCCACTGTAAAACCAAGTGCTTCAAACCATCCGGCCAGCAGATCGATTACTTCACGGTTACTGACATCAAATGACGGACTGACGCTACTCATTGAGGGCCTGGCTATGAGCTGGCGCAACATGTTCATCAGGTCAGGCGTCGTGTATGCTTTCATGGTTGATATGTGTAATCAGTTTCGTGAAGATGGCAGATTTAACGGGCTGTAGAAAAATTATTGGTTGACCGATGCAGTGTTAAAAAAGCTCAAAACGCTTGTCTATTAAATAAAATTTACTTTTTACACGGCACGGTCATGTGCTTTCACCCTTAGGATCGGCTTCCGCTGATTAAATCTGCCATCGGAAATCATGTCGTCTGTGGTGACCTTTCATCGCCTGCCCCAAACATATTTATACAAGTCCTAGCGCACTGACTTTTTCATCATTCTGACTGAAAAAATAAGTACTGACTAAGGATTACTTGCCAGTGTGTCAAGGTATTCCACTTTTACTTCAGCCAGTCCCTGTTTGTCCAGACCGATTCTTTTTGCCGCACCATGAGACAAATCAATGACTCTGTTTCTTTTAAAGGGGCCGCGGTCATTTACAATGACGTCTACCGACCGGCCATTATGCAGATTGGTCACTCTGACCTTGGTCGGCAAAGGTAAGGTTTTATGAGCGGCTGTCAGTCCCTGCGGATTAAAGCGAGCGCCCATGGCGGTTCGATTACCGGATTCTGATCCATACCATGAAGCTATACCTCGTTCGCTATAACCGATCGCCGAGCGCATCGGATGATAAGTCTTGCCCCTGACTGTATAGGCTCTGTTATAGGGTGCATTTGGAGAGGGCTTGGGTATGGTTGTTGTTTTGGTTGGAGTTGTAGTCGGCACAGGTGCTCTAAAAGGTGTTGTGCAGCCCACAAACATGCTAGTGATTACAACCAGTAATATGGCTGATGAAAAACGCCGAAACCCGATCGCGGATCCCGGTATCAATATAAATCGAATTAATTCCTGTCGAACTGAGCTAATAATCACTAAAAAATTCTCGCGCTGTAAAAAATAAATCCATCTACCGAACGGTTTTTGCCTGCATAAATTTTTATGTGGCTGTCACCATAGAATACATGGGTTCTTTTTACTACAGGTCTTGCACTTGAATCAAGTGATTTTTCTGTTAACTTAGGAGCCGTGAAGAAATAAGTGTGACAATTGGGCGCGTCTGGCGGGATGCAATGCAAGGCGAG
>DOOY01000112.1 GCA_003514765.1 Nitrosomonas sp.
GCAGCTTGTGTTTGACCGTCCGGCAACAAAATAACAGAAGATTCCTTGGCTATCGCTTTTTTTGCTTCGATCGCATCACCGGCTAGTTCAAGTTGTATCGCGCGTTGCCCTTCCACCGTATTAGCAACTTGGCCGATAATTTTCAATGCCTTAGCCTTGGCTTCAGCGACCGCGAGTATAGCTTGCGCCTCACCTTGTGCATTAAGTATCTGCTCAGCCTTATCCGCTTCAGCATTTAATACCTGCGCTTGCTTTTCTCCTTCTGCAATATTAATCGCCGACTGACGCTGGCCTTCAGACTCAAGAATAGCCGCCCGCTTTTCCCGTTCGGCTTTCATTTGTCGTTCCATAGCGTCCAGTACCGAACGTGGTGGCTCAATATCCTTGATCTCGTACCGCAGCACCTGAACGCCCCAGGGAACTGCAGCATCATTAATGGCGGATACAATGTTGGTATTAAGCACTTCCCGTTCTTCAAAAGTTTTATCCAGATCCATTTGGCCAATCTGGCTTCGCATAGTAGTCTGCGCAAGTTGTGTAACGGCATAGATATAGTCATCAACACCATAGGAAGCTTTATACGGATCGAGTACTTTAAGATACAATACGCCATCGACAATGAGAGAAATATTATCTTTGGTAATGGCGCTTTGACTGGGTACATCGGTTGCCTGTTCCTTTAAAGTGCGCGTGTATGCAACGCGGTCAAAAAAAGGGATCAGCATGTTGAGACCTGCTTCCATTGTTTTATTATATTTACCGAATCGCTCAACGATATAGGCTGTATTCTGAGGTACAAAAATGACTGCACTTTTGATTAAAATAATTGTTAAGATTGCCAGCGCAACCCAAAAACTGAAGATAACATCCAATGTTGGCTCAACATATTCCATAAAACAATTCCCTGATTGGTTAGATTATCGGTCTACATAATTTCTCAGCAGGCAGCCATAGTCTATCTGACAAATTTTTGACTCATCAGCGGAATTAACCATTAAACAGGTACTTTTTGTCTGAATTGCAATCATAAGAAGCTTGAAATCAATTCAAAAATTAAACACTAATTCCTACAAATCAAACAACTTTGAACTTACTACGCGCGCTCGCTGCTGTCAGCAGCATGACTTTTATCTCTCGAATTCTTGGTTTTTTACGCGATATCCTAATTGCCCGTATTTTTGGTGCAGGAATGGCGACAGATGCATTTTTTGTGGCTTTTCGTATTCCCAACCTGCTGCGGCGCTTATTTGCAGAGGGCGCGTTTTCGCAAGCGTTTGTACCCATACTGGCCGAATATAAAAACAAGCGTACTGCTGAAGAAACACGCCGGTTAGTTGATCATATAGCCACTCTTCTGAGTTTCACCGTTTTTATTGTGACGCTGATCGGTGTCATCGCAGCGCCATTGATTATTTATGCAAGCGCGCCCGGCTTCTCTGCTGATCAAGAGAAATTTAATTTAACCGTTGATTTATTACGCATCACATTTCCATATATTTTATTTATTTCTTTAGTCGCTTTAGCAGGCGGCATTTTGAATACTTATGGCAGATTTTACATTCCCGCGTTAACCCCAGCACTGTTAAATCTTTCATTTATTGCCTGCGCATTATGGCTCGCACCATTGGTAGAGCCACCCGTACAAGCATTGGCCTGGGCAGTGTTTATAGGCGGCGCATTACAGCTGGGTTTTCAGATTCCGTTTTTATTGCATTTGAAACTCATGCCGCGGATACGCTTTAAAATAAAAGACGAAGGTGCCTGGCGTGTAATCAAATTAATGGGGCCGGCTGTTTTTGGCGTTTCAGTAGGCCAAATCAGCATGCTGATTAATACTATTTTTGCTTCTCTGCTGATTACCGGAAGTGTTTCATGGCTTTATTATGCCGATCGCCTAATGGAGTTTCCTGCTGGTCTTTTAGGTGTTGCATTGGGAACTGTCTTACTGCCATCGCTGGCGAAACACTATAACAGCAACAGTACAGAAGAATATTCACGCCTTCTGGATTGGGGTTTGCGTCTGACAATATTACTAACCTTGCCTGCTGCGCTTGCACTGGCATTGTTGTCCACGCCATTGATCACCACGCTTTTTCATTATGGCGCATTTTCCGATCATGATGTCTGGATGACACGTGACGCACTGGTTGCATACAGCTTTGGATTAATCGGACTTATCCTGGTAAAAGTGCTGGCGCCCGGGTTTTATGCACGGCAGAACATTAAAACACCGGTAAAAATCGCTGTGATTACTTTAATTGCAACTCAACTAATGAATCTTGCGTTCATTATTCCACTCAAACATGCCGGCTTGGCACTTGCAGTCGGACTTGGCGCCTGCCTGAATGCGAGCCTCCTTTTTTACAAGCTGCGCAGCCAGGATATTTACCAGCCTCTGCCCGGCTGGTTCGCGTTTTTTCTTAAAATTCTGACAGCCTTGCTTGTCATGGGTATGGTACTGTGGTTTACAAGCGGCGCAGACGCTTCATGGCTGACCGATTCAGCTGCCACGCGCGCCGGTCGTTTGACCGGTATCATTTTAATCGGCGCCAGCAGTTACTTTGCAGCGCTCTGGTTAATGGGTTTCCGGCTAAAGGATTTTTCCAGACAACAGTTTGATTGAAAAATTGGAATACTTTTTTAACATGCATCAACCGTTCTTTTTGTCATGTTCAATTAAAGCATAAGCAGAATGATTGTGAATCGATTCGAAATTTTCTGATTCAACGACATAAGCATCAATACGCTTGTCGTTATTCAGTGTATCTGCAACATCTCTGACAATATCTTCTACAAATTTTGGATTGTCATAGGCCTTTTCCGTCACATATTTCTCATCGGGACGTTTAAGCAGCCCATAAAGCTCACAAGACGCTTTGTCTTCAGCGATCTTAATAAGATCTTCAATCCATACAAAGCTATTGGTTCGCGCTGCAATCGTCACATGCGAGCGCTGATTATGTGCGCCATAATCGGATATTTTCTTTGAACACGGACACAAGCTTGTAATTGGAACAACAACTTTGATTGTAAAAACATATTCACCATTTTTTATTTCACCGATAAAAGTTACTTCATAATCCAGCAGGCTTTTTACCCCGGATATGGGTGCCGCTTTATCGATAAAATAAGGAAAAGTCATTTCTATATGACCGGAGTCACTTTCCAGTTTATCAACCATTTCCTGCAAAATGGTTTTGAACGACTCTACCGATATTTCACGTTCATGGCTGTTAAGTATTTCCACAAAGCGCGACATATGCGTGCCCTTGAACTTATGCGGCAGGTTTACATACATATTGAACATGGCGACAGTATGCTGTACACCATCATCTTTATCGGCGACAACAACCGGATGGCGAATCGCTTTGATACCTACCCGATCAATTGCAATACGCCGCGTGTCAGGTGTACTCTGCACATCCGCAATGGGTAAATCTATTTCTTTATTCATATCACATCCCATCAAAAGAGATTATTCATTTTCTTACGATAATTCAGACAGACTGATAACAAATGGTGCTGTATTTGGAAAATAGTTTTTTCGTAATTAAGATAAATATGCTTGGACAGACTCAATAATACCAGTTTTATCTAATCCACAATCGGCTAACATCTGAGCATGATCACCATGTTCAACGTAAGCATCTGGCAAACCCAACTGCATTGTTTTAACACAAATTTTTTGACGGCTCAAAGATTCCATGACAGCACTGCCGGCTCCACCCATAATCGTGTTTTCTTCAACAGTGACTAATAAGTCATGACTCGTCGCCAGCGTTGCAACCAGCACATCGTCCAGCGGCTTGATAAAACGCATATCGGCGACTGTCGCATTCAGTTCTTCCGCAGCAGCCAGGCACGGTGCCAACATGCTGCCAAAAGCCAGAAAAGCAATTTTTTCCCCATCCCGACGCACAACACCGCGGCCAACGGGGAGCTCAACCATTTCTGTTTGAATTTCGGCGCCAGGCCCTGCTCCGCGTGGATATCTGACCGCAGTAGGTGTATCCAGCTTGAAAGCAGTATAAAGCATTTGCCGACACTCATTTTCATCCGAAGGTGCCATGACTGTCATATTGGGAATACAGCGCAAATAAGACAAATCAAAACTGCCAGCATGCGTCGGCCCATCTGCCCCTACCAATCCTGCTCGGTCAATCGCAAAGAGAACGGGTAGATTCTGGATGTCGACATCATGAATTAATTGATCGTATGCACGCTGTAAAAATGTTGAATAAATCGCCACAACAGGCTTCAATCCGTTACATGCCGCGCCTGCTGCAAATGTAACGGCATGCTGTTCCGCAATACCGACATCAAAATAACGATCCGGGTATTCTTTAGAAAACTTCACCAAACCCGAGCCTTCACGCATGGCGGGTGTAATGCCTATTAATCGAGCGTCCCGCGCAGCCATGTCGCACAACCAATCACCAAACACCTGCGTATAAGCGGGTTTTTTAACTGCTTTTACAACCGGTTTCGAAACAATGCCTTCTTCAGGATCAAACTTGCCAACGCCGTGATACAGAATCGGATCTTCTTCGGCAACTTGATATCCGGCTCCTTTACGGGTAACGACATGCAGAAATTGAGGGCCTTCAAGTTTCTTGATATTTTTAAGCGTTGCAACCAGAACTTTTATATCATGACCATCAATGGGGCCGATATAATTAAATCCGAATTCTTCGAATAAGGTCCCTTCAGGTGTTACCATTCCTTTCATATGTTCTTCGGCGCGCTTGGCCAGTTCCAGCATAGGGGGAACGACGCCCAGCATTCTTTCACCCGCACGGCGTGCTGTGGCATAGAAGCGTCCCGACATTAATTTTGCAAGATAATTATTGAGCGCGCCTACCGGCTTGGATATAGACATATCATTGTCATTCAATATAACCAATAAATTGGCATCCATAACACCTGCGTTATTCAATGCTTCAAATGCCATGCCCGCACTCATCGCGCCGTCGCCAATAATAGCAATTGCGTGCCGGTCTTTGTTTTCCAGTTGAGTTGCCACCGCCATACC
>DOOY01000246.1 GCA_003514765.1 Nitrosomonas sp.
ATGACCGGATCGCCCGGTTTCAACGTCGCGCATAAATCTGCCGATCCGCCCATTTCCAATGCAATCAATGAGACCAGTCCACGCGAAACATCTACTGAAGCACCTGTCAACGCAATACCTTCCATTGCCAGGCGGGTATCGTTTGAGACGGGTGCAAGTGCTGCGTAATTCTGGAAACGATAAAACTGCCCCGGATGAAAGCGTTCTGCAGCTAAAGGCGCATGCACCACTACTTCGATAATGTTCGGTGTCAGTCTTTCAACTTTATGTACTGTCGGTCGCAATTGACTGTTGAAGTCAGCAAAAAATTGTTCGGCAGTTTTTTCGGAAGCTGACGTAATGCGCTCAAGTACCCGACAAACAACCGGGTAACCCAGCTTGGCGCTGGACATGGCTTTCACGACATTACCTGAATAAGATGGATGCAGGTCGCCAAAGAAACTGATAAAACGCCCGTCCTGCAGATCCTTATAGCGGCCCAACAGGACGGATGCGTTTGACTTGGGATTGCCGTATTCGGGTTTTGCTACATTTCCCATTTCATCACAAGATGCAAAGTACCGGCCATCAAGCTTATAGATTTCCGCATCTTCACGCGCCAGCACTGTATTTGGTTGCGTGCCTGCAGCCACCAATAGCGCATTTGCAGGCAGCTCCACTTCACCTGTTTTCTGCCACTGCCCTGTTTCATCGCGCTTCTGCACCATAAACTGCACAGACTGCACATGTTCCCATTGGTCAATATTGATACGCACAGGGGTCAAGCCTTCGGCAAACGAGATGCCTTCTTCCAGTGCTTTCTCGACTTCTTCATGGTTTAACGTATAGGATGGACTATCCACCAGGCGCTTGCGATAAGCAATCGTAGCTCCGCCCCACGATTGCAGTAACGCCAAAATATCCGGCTCCCGCCCTTCCCGTTCTGCGGCTTCCCGCTCTGCGCGAATAACGCGCGCATGTTTTAGAAACTCTTCCGCAATTTCGGTTTCCTCTGCATCCCAAATCGCGCGAATTGCTTCTTCACCTTGTACAGCGGTCAGTATTTCGTATCGTTGCAGAAATTTCTCAACCTGCACCGGATAATAAGCCAATGCTTCTGTTGCAGTATCAATCGCCGTCAAACCACCGCCAATTACGACTACCGGTAATCGCAGCTGCATATTGGCGATCGAATCACTTTGAGCTGCACCGGATAATTGTAACGCCATCAAGAAATCCGAAGCGGCGCGCACCCCACGCGCCAAGCCATTCGGCAAATTCAGCACTGTGGGCTTACCCGCTCCCGCAGCCAGGGCAATGTGATCAAAGCCCATGGCAAACGCATCATCGGTTGTCAGTGTGCCGCCAAAGCGCACACCACCGAATAACGCAAATTGTTCCCTGCGCTCGAGTAACAAACGAATCAGTTTGAGGAAATTTTTATTCCAGCGTACCGTAATGCCGTATTCTGCAACGCCACCAAAACCGCTTGGCATGCGCTCATCCAGATTTTCTTCCAGTTCGCTGGCATACTGAATCGCCTGAAACGGCACACGTTCTCCGCGCATATCGACACCGGAAATATACTCCGGCAAAGGCTCAATCTTGAGCCCATCAATACCCACAACAGTATGCCCTTCGTTCATTAAATGATGCGCGAGTGTATACCCGGCCGGCCCCATACCGACAACCAGTACTTTTTTGCCGGTCAACGGTTTGGGAACGGGTCGCTGCAAGTTTAATGGATTCCAGCGTGTCAGCAGGCTATATATTTCATAACCCCACGGTAGTGCCAACACATCTTTCAAGGTACGTGTTTCCGCCTGGGGAATATCAACAGGATCCTGTTTCTGGTAAATACAGGATTTCATGCAGTCATTACAAATACGGTGTCCCGTACCTGCGCACATCGGATTATCCAGTACAATCATGGCGAGGCTGCCAACCGCAACACCTTGTGATTTCAGCATCTGAAATTCTGAGATACGTTCTTCGAGCGGACAGCCGGCAAGCAACGCACCTAACTCGCTTTTTTTGAATGCTGGCACTTCATCCGGCGATTTGGCTTTTTCTTTCAGGCCTTTTGAACATGAATCCTTGCCTTGTTCATGACACCAGATACAGTAATTCGTCTCATCCAACGCACCTACCAGATCAGTACCCTCGTCGGTCAGAGCAAATCCTTTTCGCTGCCTTAAATGACCGAGCTGGTATAATGGAAAGCCTTTTGATTCATCAGTTTCCAGAGACAATAAATTTTGAAAATCCAGTTTTGCCGGTGATTTGAACAAAACACCTGCTTGTGTATGCGCTTGACCTTCCGGCGTTCTTAGCGCCCATGCAGCATAATGCAACGCCATTTTCAAACATTTTTCATTACCTGCTTCATCTTCCATCCACTGCGCCACTCTGGTGGCAAAAACCAATTCGGAGAAAGGCTCGCCAAATTCAGCAACCAGTTCTTTTTCCAATGCCAGGCCGTCAATTCCAGCCAATTCATCTGCACTGACTTTTCCTCTGGCCCGGCGCTGGACGAATTGCCGTTTACAAAAATAAAGTGGTGCGAGTTCATGATGCTTCGCAGCCAACGCCTTGACCTCGGTTTCAATATTAAACAGCTGTGCAATAAAATCTTCCAGCCAGGGTGCGATTTCAATCAACAATGCTGATTCATCTTTTGGCAGCAACGGCTCAGATTGATTGCGAGCCATACTCAATTTTTCATATACCGCTTCGTTGCCTTCACGGAGAAAATTCAGAAAAGCCTGATCAATCTTGAGTAACCCTTCCCGCCTGTATAAATCCGGCGTAGAGATATTAAATTGATAGTCAGGTGAAGAATCAGCTAACTGGCCGTGGGATGTTAAATCCAAATTTGTCATAGATTAGTTAAAATAAATTTTGAAGATAAAATA
>DOOY01000247.1 GCA_003514765.1 Nitrosomonas sp.
CTTTACATGTTTTTCCCACAATGTGATTTCCCGCTGCTGCTTGATTTCCAGTCGTTCACGATACCAGTCAGATGACAGCAGTGAATCTCGGGTGAAGAGCTCTCGGATACTGGCATCATGAACAGTTTTACCATTGTATTCTCCGGTTGCCATAATGTGTATCAAAGCATGTAGCGGCGGACAGGTATCGTCTACACTGCCATCATCAATGTATTGTTTTGCAACCTTTTGTTGGGCTTCGACGATATTGTTAATGCCATCAACGAAGGGCACCATGTCCTGGATTTCCGGTTTGAGTAATTCCTCAGTGAACACAGCTTGTGGGTTATCGAATATTTTACCCATGAAACCGTGAACAAAACGATCAGTGATGCGGTATCCCAAACGACTGGCAAGAACTGTTTGTCCTTCATATTCGAAGTCTTCTAAAAGCTCCAGATAACCATTCTCTATGAGGAATTGAGGATCTCGCTCTTCTGCTTTAATGCGCGCCCAAATTTCTGGAACCAATAAACTGATATCATGTTCTACCAGCATGTCCGGACCGACATGGCCAGCTGAGCTGGAGAACCCGGCATAGCCCGTTAAAATAAACGATACCAGGGCATTGTTCAAATCAGAGGTCGGCCTTAAGGCGTTGAACGGTCCCTTAGTAAGTGCACCTTCGCTACCCACACCTGTCGTTGATGGTGATTTGCCTGTCAGGCTACAGATGAAGTCCATAAAGAGTTCAGGTAACTCTTGATAATGGATAGGGTTATACACCGCCAGAGGTCTTATGCTTGGCTCGGGCGGGTTATTTCTGCGACCTGCCAGAACCGCATCAACCGGGTGACAAACTGTGACCTCCATGGGTAGCTTGAGGTGCATTCTGGTGCTCATGTTAGCCACATATTTTCTCACCGGATTAACCAGATCGGGACGTGTTTGTAGATAACGCGGATTCTTGGATCGTTCTCCCTCGATCAGACGGGAATGGGCAGATGACACAACATAGCCTTCCCCTTTGTCGTACGCTTCCTGCAGCAAATCATGCATGGGCTGGGTGAAGCTGCAGTGAGTCATGACGTCTTCTACAACCGCAGCCAAACTATCTCCCTTTAATGGATCATAATTAGCAATGAAATTACCGTTTACTGCCATGTCCAGCTCTGTTTGCTTATCATAGCCGGGGATGCGGGCATCATCCGGTCTCTGGAAAAGCCTGTACTCGCAATTTTTAACCAATTTTACGCTGAATCCCGAATGTTGCTCTGAGCGGCATTCGTCTAGGCAATGATTAGGTACAACAACTGAAACGCTGATATCGTCTTCCATCTGAATTTTCTCAGCAGCTATGAAATCTTGTCTTACTTTGAATGTGCGCCACTTTTTTTCGTGATCAAAACCCACGCGCAAATAAGAAGCGATCATTTTGCGATTATTTAATTTGAGTTCATGGCCTGGTGCGCCATCGACGATATCAACTGACAAATGTTTACTGAGGTCATTGCCCCAATCTTTACGATAAAAACGCTTAATCAGGAAAAGTAATGAGAGTATACGAGGAGGTATCGCTTCTAACCATTTATTGAATTCGTCAGTATAGCTGGACGACACTGTTAGTACTTTGATGACGGAGCCCAAGCTGCGCTCAGAGCTGAGCAATTTGCGTGTGGGGTCTCTGTCTTCTGCTTCGAAGCCGGATTTGAAACGCTGTGAGTAATCTCGTTCACAGATTTCCAGTACGCGTTGTAGGTCTTGCTGAAGATTATCAACAAACAACGGGCCATAAATGACGGCATCGTTAATGGATTTGGAAATTTCTGATTTACCGCCGCCGGATACGGTGCTGGGTTTGTGACAAAATGTGCCTAGAGGGTCTGTACCAATTAATCGCCAGGATAGAGAACCAGGGTTTTTTTCCATCTCCACTTTGTAGCCACTAGGTTGCATGTAGATTTTTCCCGGCTGTAAGCGAACCTGTTGATACTGGTTATCGTGTTTCCAGGTAATGGTCTGGGAATTGAGATTCATGCGCAAATCCTGGGGAACATAAATCACTTCAGGGAAATTTTTGTCAATGGCGTAGCCTTCCAGCTGAATATCCATGACAGCAGCATATCTTTCATAGGCTTCACTAAAGCTATAACCCGGTTCGCGGGTACTGCTGTCAATACCGTATTCTTCACCATGATTACGGCGACTGAAAGCCAGCGCACCGCCAGCATGTTCTTCTTCAGCTATACCGTAGAGGTTGGCGGCGTAGCTAATCTGGGTTTTCACTTCTTTTTTGCAATAACCGTAATAGTTATCCGCAAGGATAGTCACAATTATGCCTTGCTCATCCCTGGCGGTGATTTTGAATGCCTGGCCATCGTTATATAGTTCGCCTTCTTCCTGCCAGCACATCCCTTCACGCTTTTGCCTTTCATTCGCCTCATCAATATGCGGTAAGCCGAGTTCTTTTTTGGTTAGTGTTACCAGGTGCGGGGCGAGAATGACGCATCCTGTATGTCCGCTCCAGTGGGAGGTATCCAGGGCAGCATCAAACTCGGCAAGATAGGGATTACCACCATTACCAAAAATACTTTCAACGAAATCCAGGTTACTGACGAGATTACCCGGAGCAAAAAAACGAATTTCCATAGATTTTTCGGTATCAACACCAGGTATTTCTGGGCACACTATCGGCCTGAGTAACAGCGACACAAACATTTCTGCCGGTGTATCCTGCTTGGATGAGAAAGGCAGCTTCAGTAGATCTTTTGGTGGGTTTAAAGCGTGTTCAAGTATGATGGAGAATACTTTTTTGGGAACGGCTTTTTTATCTCCTGCTATCGGCAGTCCTCCTTCAGCGACATGGAAAGAGCCTTTGGTTGTTCGTCTATCACTGGCTGGGTTATGCAATACACCTTGCTTTATGCGGTAGCTGGACACTATTTCCGAATGAAAATCATCTTCACCCATAGGCAATGAGAGTTCGCGGGCAATACCGTGGCGATCCAGTACAAAGGTGATATTAGGCAATCTGGGAATGGAAACAAGGCCACTGTCACTTAGATACTTTTCCAGAAATAGTTGAATTCTATTATCAGCTGGGCAGCGGTAATCTATTAGCAAACGATTTTTTTCTCTGTAACTCTTTAACAAGTCGCGTGCCGTTTCGAGAAATTCACGGGTGCCTTGACCTGCGCAAGTGGGTTGTCCTGACGAAGCCAGTTTTAAATTGATGTAGAGCTGTAACTTTCTTCGTTCCTCTTCAGAATCGATATCGTTATTTGTCAAACCCAGAGTGTTAAGCAGATTCATACGTTGAGTACCTTTAATTCGACAATAAAGTTTGTCGGACTTGTGTTGTTATGGCGTTCGTTTGCCCGATTACGACCACGGTATTTACTGCATGCAAAAATTTCTGCAAGGGGCATCACCCATCCAATATCTACCGAAGTAGCTATATTTTTCACTTAAGCGATGTAAGAGTGCCAGAAGCAAGACTTCTATTCAAGTTGTATGGACCTGAATGATGATCCAAGCTGTATAGATGAATAATTTTTTGATGGCGCACAAAAGCTTCGCTCTTGTACATGGTATTAGGACGGGCTGGCTATGTCAGACAGTTATGACAAGTCGCAGGTAATTAACTTTTCTAAAATAAAAACGTGACAAATATGACGGTTATTGACGGGTGTTGGCGAACACTGGTGAGCGTAATAGTTATAAAAATAGTGTGTTAAAACACCTTTTAATCCGTTGGTCGTGAGTTCGAATCTCATACGGCCTGCCATGCAAATATAGCGCCTGGTTCGCTCTGGACTGGGCGCTTTTTCTTTATCTGGTTTCGGTATCGAAATGTCGGTGATAGATAGAG
>DOOY01000054.1 GCA_003514765.1 Nitrosomonas sp.
AATATTGTTTCAAAGTTATTTTGTGCAGTAGCGTATTCTTCGCTTGCGACTCTTCCTTGCAAGTTGATTAGATCAAACACAGTATTATGAAGCGCTACAAATTTCGGTCCGGCATCGTTCATTGCATTTGCGCGGGCACCTTCAAAATCACCGGCGTTGGCCAGTTGTAGTGTACGATCACGTGAATCAATATAGGCCTTTTCGTTTTTTATATAGGTTTGCGCAAATGCAGCCTCTTCTGTGGTCAATGTTGTTTGCATGAATGCTGCCCAGATTTTCTGGATCTCTGAATCTCTTTTGACCGTATCGGCTATGCGCGTTTTTACAACTTCTGCGTCATTTGAATTAGCAGCGACTACTGCATGCATTCGCAATACCTGCCAATGATCATTTATTGTGCCTAAATCGACAGCAGGCACTGTACGATCTTCATAGACATTTTTTAATCCCTTATTTGATTGATCTATGCCATACAGTCCTATGCTGCCAACACCTGCCAGTAATAACGATAGTATGCCTACCATCATCATTAGGCGTGACTTAATTGTCATGTTGTTAAACATCTAATTTCTCCTTTAAACTTATCTAATCAATAAGAACGCTAATTCAGCACCTGCTCAACCAATCCCATATCTTCACTTGCCATCAGCTTTTCGATATCGACTAGAATTAACATACGCTCATCCACTGTTCCCAGGCCCATTATGTATTTAGTATCTATGACTGAACCAAAATCAGGTGTGGCGCGTACATGATCCATGTCAAGATTGATTACATCCGAAACACCGTCAACTACAATTCCCATAACACGCCCAGAAACATTTAGAATAATTACAACTGTAAATTGATCGTATTCAGCCGCTCCCAGTTTGAATTTAATGCGCATGTCAATAATCGGTACGATAATGCCCCGCAGATTTACAACGCCTTTAATAAATTCTGGTGAGTTTGCAATTTGTGTAATTGCATCATAGCCCCGAATTTCCTGAACTTTGAGTATGTCAATTCCATATTCCTCATTTCCCAGGCGAAAAGTCAGGAATTCATTCAACACCTGGTTGGCAGCTGTGTTTACTGAATCGGTTGATGTTACAGTTTGTTGTTGCGACATGCCGCATCCTCCTTATTTAAAATTTATGATGGTAGTTGGATTGTAATATTATGATTTGTAATTATTATTTATGTGACGCCATGACCAGGCCGGTAGTATCGAGAATGAGCGCCACTTTTCCATCTCCCATAATGGTGGCTCCCGAAACGCCCATGACTCTACGGTAGTTGCTTTCCAAGCTCTTGATCACTACTTGATGCTGCCCGATCAGTGCATCAACAAACATTGCGGCCTTACGCCCTTCCGCATCCAGAATGACCAGAATACCGTCTTCGATTCTTGTAGCATTGGGTTTGATATTAAAGATTTCATGTAAGGCAATAACTGGCAAATAGTCTCCGCGTACATGTACTATGCGGCCGACACCGCGTACTGTTTTGATGTCTGCATTCTTGATTTGTAGTGATTCAGTGATATAGGTTAGCGGCACAATAAACATCTGGTCTCCGACAGCAACAGATAGTCCGTCTAGAATCGCGAGTGTGAGCGGCAAGCGAATCGTAATACGGGTGCCCACGTCATGTACCGAGTCAATTTCAATACGCCCACCCATATCTTTAATGTTACGTTTCACAACATCCATGCCGACCCCGCGTCCGGAAACATCCGTCACTTTTTCGGCCGTTGAGAAACCAGGTTCAAAGATCAGCATCCAGACTTCTTGATCCGACATTCCCTCGTGAATTGATATGCCTCGTTCCGCTGCTTTTGCCATAATTTTTTCACGGTTTAACCCCGCACCATCATCTCCGACTTCAATCACGATACTGCCGCCTTGGTGAAAGGCCCGTAATGTGATAGTTCCTTTTGCTATCTTGCCGGCAGCAATTCTTTTTTCTGGTATTTCGATACCGTGATCAAGGCTGTTTCTAACCAAGTGCGTCAATGGATCGGCAATTTTTTCAATTAAACCTTTATCGAGTTCCGTGCCTTCACCAACTGTTTTCAACTCAACTTTTTTGTCGAGTTTGGTTGCTAGATCATGTACCACTCTTGGAAAACGGCTAAAAACAAAGCTGATCGGTAACATACGTATGGACATAACTGCTTCTTGCAGGTTACGTGTATTACGTTTTAATTGATTCATTCCGTTATTCAGTTTTTCATAAATTACCGGATCAACCTCTGATGCGGTTTGTGCAAGCATCGCTTGGGTAATAACCAGTTCCCCAACAAGATTGATCATTTGATCGACTTTCTCAATGCTGACACGAATGGAAGATGATTCAGCTGCCGGTGCATTTGATTTGGATTGCTTCTGGACCGGTGAAGAGTTAATTGGCTCGGCAGGAGATTTTTTTTCTTCTGAAATTTTCTGTTCAGTAGAAAAATTTAAGTGTGATCCTGCCTTTTCTTTATTTTCAGTTTCGAGGGGCGCGGCAGGCGCGCCAGAGAAAAAACCATAGGGCTCGCAAATGCTATTTTCTGTTTCAACCGCTGCTTCACTTGATTTGTCTGAAGTTGTTTTGTCGATTTGAATTGAGGTGGAAGCGTCAACTTTTGTGGATGTCTGAGATTCGGTTTGCGAAGCTTTTTCTATCTTTAGTTGAGAAGGGTTTACAACAAAAGCCAATGCTTCCCAAATATTTTCTTCACAGGTATTGGTTGTGAGTTTTAGTTTGCAATTTTGTTCTTTATCTGAAACTAGAAGCTTTTCGAGCTCCCCAAGATCACTCAAGCTGGATAGCAGGTTTTCTATTGATTTCGAATTAATGCCGCTACTTGAAAATTCAATATAAAAGCTCACTTTTTCAGTTTCAGAGGTGACTGGCTGGGATGCTTCAACAACATTTGTCGTTTCATTAGGCGCGTGACTTGGTTGCTCTGTAGTCGATAAGATTGACTCTTTTTTTACATCAAACGCTTGAATGGTTTCTTCGGAAAATTGCTTTATCTCGTTACTGACCTCTGCCGCCGCAGATTCATCGGCTTTACCGTCGCCTCTGTGTGCAGCTAACTGTCCTTTGATAACATCGCCTGCCTTAAGGAAGGTGTCGATCATCTCGCCGCGAATTTCAATTTCACCTTTGCGTAACTTGTCAAGTAACGACTCCAGCATATGCGTCAGCTCCGTCATGTCTGTAAAACCGAATGTGCCTGCTCCACCCTTGATGGAATGTGCGGCACGGAAGATAGCATTTAAATCTTCCGGGTCTGGAGAACTAATATCCAGTCCGAGCAAGCACGCTTCCATCTCTGCGAGTAATTCTGAGGATTCTTCAAAAAATACCTCATAAAATTGTTCAAGCTCTGTACTCATTTTTAAATTTATTTTGTAACCTTACTGATGACTTCCAGCAGACTTTTTGGATTGAACGGCTTAACCAACCATCCGGTTGCTCCAGCAGCTCTTCCCTTTGCTTTCATCTCACTGCAAGACTCAGTAGTTAACATAAGGATGGGTACGGTTTTGTAAGGCGTTAAGCCTCTCAGTTTTTCAAGCAGCTCCAAGCCGTCCATGCGGGGCATGTTGATATCGGTTAATACAAGATTAAATGTTTTATGTTGGGCTTTATCCAGCGCATCTTGACCGTCAACTGCTTCTATTACTTCGTATCCTGCACCTTTTAAAGTGAATGAAATCATCTGACGAATTGAAACCGAATCATCCACAGTTAGAATTGTCTTCCCCATATTTATCTACCTACTCTTTGCGCTGATTAAATGAATATAACTTGAAATCTAAAAATTAAAATCTCTATGTAGACGGCTAAAACAGCTCTATTTCGCCTTTTTGTATTTCATGCTGTACGACTGGTTTGTTCATTCTTTTTGTTACAGCCAGTTGTATCGCCATAGAAATTTCATTGCCTATTTCCTGCTGATGTTTTTCGCTATCACTCATGTTTATAATATAATCAACATGTTGCAATGCTTTGTTTAACATATCAATTTGCTTTGTCGTATGTGCAAGTAGTTGAGAAACTAAATCACCAAACTGTAAAGCGGTCAGTGCAGATTGAAGTTCTTGCTCATTTTTATCCGCAATTCCTATTTGTTTATTAAGTAACTCCAAAACCGATTTGTTATTCATGGATATCGATAGCTTTCTTATGTCCAGAATCGATTCATGTTGAGATTTTGATAACTCATTGATATATTCAAAATTAATTACAAGATGCGTGACCGCATCGTTTACCAGCCGATCAATCTGATTCAATTCACTTTTGATATTCAAAAAGTATTCATTTATCGCTACGTTATAGGGTTTGTTGTTACTGTCAGTTCCAAGATCGGTATCCAAACGCAAAATCAACTCATCATTTTCAAGCGCTTTGTCTGTCATTTTTTACCAGTAAGGTTTTTATCAATCTTTATTGCTTCAGTTAATTGGTTGCTTCGCCAATTCTGTTTACCCAGCCTAATGCTTCAAGTTCCAAGTTGGTTAATTCACCCAGATCT
>DOOY01000301.1 GCA_003514765.1 Nitrosomonas sp.
ATATCATCTTAAATGTTGTACTTTATTCAGTCATATATCAATCAGTATGGACGACTCCTCACTTAAAACGGGCTGGCTTGAGCGTGTCAGTACGATGCTCTTACGCGAACCTGAAGATCGTAAGCAGCTTATCACGCTATTACACTCCGCATTTGAACGTAATTTGCTCGATTCGGACGCACTCAGCATGATTGAAGGCGTGATGCAGGTGTCGGAAATGCAGGCGCGCGACATTATGGTTCCACGTTCTCAAATGGATGTCATTGATATCAGTGAAACACCTGATAAATTCATTCCCTTTGTAATCGAAACCGCGCATTCGCGTTTTCCGGTTACGGAGGGGTATGAAGACAATATTATTGGCATTATGCTGGCAAAGGACTTGCTGCGTTATTATGCCGGTGAAGAAGAATTCAATATTCGTGATATGTTGCGCCCTGCCGTTTTTATCCCAGAATCCAAGCAACTCAATGTATTATTGAAAGATTTTCGCAAAAATAGAAACCATATTGCGATCGTTGTTAATGAATATGGCGGTGTGGCCGGACTGATCACCATTGAAGATGTACTCGAGCAAATTGTGGGTGAAATCGAAGATGAGTATGATTTCGATGAAGATGAGGATAATATCGTGCTGGAGAAAGAAGGCAGTTATCGAATCAAGGCCATCACAGAAATTGATAATTTCAACGAGACTGTAGGCGCCAATTTCAGCGATGATGACTATGATACAATCGGCGGACTGGTGCTCAACAAATTTGGAAGATTACCAAGCCGCGATGAATCAGTCGTCATTGATAATCTTAAATTTACCGTATTGCGTGCCGACAGCCGCAGATTATATATACTGAAAGCGGAAAGAATCGAGCCCGAGTCCGGGCGTGTCTAAAATCATCTCATTCATCTAAACGAGTAATCGATCACAGACGCCTGTGAGATTGAAAGCTTTGTGTAAATATTCGGCTAATGCCCAAAATAACCACGCGTACATTTGATTCTCAAGCATTTGAAGCATTGCATCGTTGTGGGTTGCCGTCTGTTTTGGCCCGTATCTATGCCGCGCGCGGTATTGAGAATTCGGAACAGCTTGAAATGGAACTGACGCGCCTCATTCCATATGATCAACTCAAGAATATCAAACAAATGGCTGGTTTGCTGGCGGACGCGATTGATGCCGGCAAGCGTTTGCTTATTGTGGCTGATTATGATTCCGACGGTGCGACAGCCTGTGCAGTCGGTATACGGATATTGCGCAGAATGGGTGCCAATGTCGACTATCTGGTTCCCAATCGTTTTGAATATGGTTATGGCTTGACGCCGGAAATCGTGTCTCTTGCGCATACAACCAAACAACCTGATATGCTCATTACGGTGGATAATGGCATCGCCAGTATGGATGGTGTCCAGGCGGCGAAAGAACTGGGTATGCAGGTATTGATTACCGACCATCATTTACCAGGAGACGAACTGCCTGACGCAACAGCCATTATCAATCCCAATCAACCGGGTTGCCCGTTTCCGAGTAAAAGTATTGCCGGTGTCGGTGTGATTTTCTATTTAATGCTGGCTTTGCGGGCCGAATTCCGTCAACGGGGTGTGTTTCAGAATAAAAAAGAACCCAATCTTGCCAGCTACCTGGATTTGGTCGCGCTCGGTACCGTAGCCGATGTGGTTAAGTTGGATGACAATAATCGTATACTGGTGCAGCAGGGCTTAAAGCGAATTCAAAAAGGATACGCCTGCGCCGGGATCAATGCGCTTCTTAAAGTTGCGCGGCGCAATCCGCAACAAACTTCCACATACGATCTGGGTTTTATACTGGGGCCCAGATTGAATGCAGCCGGACGGCTTGATGATATGTCACTTGGAATTGAGTGCTTGCTGACCGATAATGCCGCTTACGCCGAACAGATCGCGGAGCAGCTCGATACGCTCAATATCCAGCGCCGTGAAATCGAATCGGACATGCAGGATAGTGCGCTATCCAAATTGGAAAGTACGCTGGACACGGAAAAAGCTCAAATTCAAGCAGCTTACAGTATTTGCTTGTTTGATCACAGCTGGCATCAGGGTGTTATCGGCATTCTGGCGTCGCGTATCAAAGATAAATACCATCGTCCGGTCATCATTTTTGCGCCAGGTAATAAGGATGAAATGAAAGGTTCCGGCCGTTCCATTCCGGGCTTTCATTTGCGTGATGCATTGGATCTTGTCTCCAAACGCTATCCGACACTCATTCAGAAATTTGGGGGGCATGCCGCTGCAGCCGGTTTGACGATACATGCAGACAGTTTTGTACAATTTTGCGAAGCATTCGAGAAAGTTGCGCGATCATTACTGACCGCTGCACACTTGACGCGTGTCATTGAAACAGACGGTGATCTGAACGAATCAGAGATTAATATGGAACTGGCGCATCATCTCACCCGGCAGGTCTGGGGGCAAGGATTTCCCCAGCCCACCTTCAGCGCCTTATTTTGTATTGAGAATCAGCGTATTGTGGGTGAGAAACATTTAAAACTAAAGCTTAAAAAACTGAATTCCGACAATCCAGAAACGACCATTTCTTCAACGACGAGCTATGATGCTATTTTGTTTTTTTACAATGAACCATTACCCGATATTATCAGTGCTGTTTACCAGTTGCAGATTAACGAATTTAATGGGAGAAAGCGGCTTCAATTATTGATCGAGCACTGGTCGCAACCGGAGTAATAGCTGGATAGCAGAACAATCACATACTCACATCATGAATATCGAATTCCTGCAGGATAATGCGCTTTTCAACTTGCCGGATTTTGCCACCAGTCTGGCAATTGGCCTGCTGATCGGTCTGGAACGTGAGCGTAGTCCGAGCGCCAGAGCAGGGTTGAGAACATTCGCGTTGGTTGCTTTGTTTGGTACGCTTGCCGCTATGTTATCGGATAAAACAGATGCGCCGTGGTTTTTAGTGGGGGGATTGTTGATTGTGGGTTTAATGACAATCGCTGCATATGTTCGCATCCAGGCCGACAGCGCGACTGATCCTGGAACCACGACAGTCGCTGCGATTGTCATCTGCTATGGCTTGGGCGCCACTGTCTGGTATGGTGATACCAAATTGGCGGTCATGCTGGCCATTATCACTACTATATTGCTGTATTTCAAAGCAGAATTACATGGTATTACCCAGAATCTGGGGCGACGTGATCTGGTTTCAATTCTGCAGTTTGCGGTATTAACTTTTATCGTCTTACCGATTTTGCCGAATAAAGAGTTCGGACCTTACCAGGCCATTAATCCGCATCAGATATGGATGATGGTCGTGCTGATTTCCGGTGTCAGCCTGGCAGGCTATGTAGCACTGCGTCTGGTGGGAGAACGTCATGGCGCCGTTTTGCTGGGTTTGCTTGGTGGTCTGGTATCCAGTACCGCCGCTACGCTTGTCTACACAAGGCTTAGTAAAAATGATCAGTATTTCACCCAACTTGCGATTGTTGTTATTTTGATTGCTAATTTGACCGTTTTAATACGTCTTGCAATTGTTAGTGCGGTTGTTTCATCCGATATTCTGCCACAGTTGCTACCGGTGTTGGGAATCGGTCTGCTATTCGGTGCCGGTGCAACATTTTATTGGTGGCACCAATTGAGTCAGCATGACAATATTCCGATCCCGGAAATTAAAAATCCAACCGAGTTACGTACTGCTGCAGGTTTCGGTTTACTTTATGCCATTGTATTGTTTTGTGCAGCATGGTTATCCGATGTTGCCGGGAGCCGTGGTTTGTATGCTGTAGCCCTTGTGTCCGGTTTGACCGATGTTGATGCCATTACTCTAACGAGTTTGCGTTTATTTGAACTGGGCAAACTGGGGGCGGCTGAAACAGTCACTGCCATTTCACTGGGCATCATGTCCAATATTGTCTTTAAACTCGGCCTCATTTATTTTATCGGCAATACACTAATCGCCAGGCGTTGCGCCTCGGGTATGGTTACAACAGCAGGCGGAATCGGTCTGGCGTTGTTGATTTTTTAAGGCAACCGGTGCAAGGAAAGACAGGCGGAAAAGTAGTGCTGAAGCCTGATTAAAATACATTCAAAATTTCAAGACCGACTCATCTGGGAAATTGAATCCAGAAAAGTAATGAACTTTTGCATTGGCCTGAAATCCCAAAAAGTAACATTAATAAATATCCATTAGATAACGGTGTATTGTTAGTGCTTAAAAAACAAATCTAGAGGAGAATAATGAAGTCATCGACCATGATGATACCCGGGATCATGAAGGTCTGTAAATCCTACGCCTAAATCCCACGCATTTGGCAAGGCAAGTTTGTTGAAGCGAAACGATAGGCCGCCGGCTTTGCCGGTGGCCTGACTTTTGATATATTGCTTAGCAATACTAACATCTGTTTTTTTGATGATCGTCTTAGGCAGAAGTCATCGGGAAGAGTGCTAATTTTCTAACTTTCTCAAATGGCTGTGTAAAATACGGTCATTTTGATTTCAGCTTTGCTGCGTTTGAATGTGCGATATTAAAACAGGTATGCCGCTCTTATCCGATATGGCCTGTTCCAAAACCTGATGATTGATTTCAAAATCAACCGTCATGTTTTTTTGGCTGCTTTTTTCCGCAAGAAAATCATTAATGACCGCGATGACTATTTGTTTGTAGTCTGCATATTTTGCACTGTCTTCTTCCAGTGGCGGGTGCAGTTCAATATATAATTGATTCAGTAACCAACCTAACTTGATGGGTTGATTGACGATATTTACCTGTGTTCCGAGAGACACTTTATCGAATAAGTTTTCAATATCTTCCGGATACAGGCGAATACAACCGGATGAAACGCGCATGCCGACGCCGTAAGGTTTAATCGTTCCGTGGATAAGATAACTGCCCTTGCC